>JAEUJT010000433.1 GCA_016793525.1 Archangium sp.
CGGGTTCACCGCCGCCGCGCCGAAGCCGATGAGCAGGGCGAAGTGGTGCACTTCTCGTGCTTCGGCCGTCTCGATGAGCAACCCAGTGTGGCGGCGAATGCCGTCATGCACGAGGCGCTGGTGCACGGCGCTGACGGCCAGCAACGCGGGAATGGGCAGGCGCCGCGCGTCGACGCCGCGGTCGCTCAGAATCAGCAGGTCGGCCCCGTCTTCGACGGCGCGCACCGCGTCGTCACACAGGCGGGCCACCGCCTCGGACAGCGTGTCGGTGTACGTGATGGGCAACACCTTGGGCTCGAAGGCGCCCAGCGAGCGCATCGCCTTGAGCCGCGCCACGTGCGCGTTGTCGAGAATGGGGCCGGGCAGCGAGAGCCGGTGGCACTGCTCGGGTGTCTCGTCGAAGGTGTTGCCGTCGGGGCCGATGCTGGTGGCCAGCGACATCACCATCGACTCCCGAATGGGGTCGATGGGCGGGTTCGTCACCTGGGCGAAGAGCTGATGAAAGTAGTCGAACAGCGACGGCGCCTTGTCGCTCAGCACCGCCAGCGGCGCGTCGTTGCCCATCGAGCCGGTCGGCTCTTTGCCTTCGACGGCCATCGGCGCCAGGAGCAGCCGCAGGTCTTCGTCGGTGTAGCCGAAGGCCCGCTGGAGCCGCGCGCGCTCCTCGCCGTTCACGGGGGTCGGCGCCTCCGCCGCGGGCAATTCGTCGAAAGTGAAGACGTTGCGGTCGAGCCACTTGCGGTACGGCCAGCGGTTGACGATTTCGTTCTTCACATCGCCGTCTTCGAGAATGCGGCCCTCGACGGTGTCGACGATGAACATCTTGCCTGGCGTCAGCCGCCCTTTGCGCACCACCCGCTCGGGCGCCACGTCGGCCACGCCGGCCTCTGACGCGAGAATGACCTTGTCGTCGCGGGTCACCACGTAGCGCGCGGGGCGCAAGCCGTTGCGGTCGAGCGTCGCGCCCACCACGTGCCCGTCGGTGAAAGTGATGGCGGCGGGGCCGTCCCACGGCTCCATCAGCGAGCTGGAGTACTCATAGAAGGCGCGCCGGCTCTCATCCATGTCGGGGTTGCCGCTCCACGCCTCGGGGATCATCAACATCATCGCGTGCGGCAGCGAGCGCCCGCCGAGGGTGAGCAGCTCGAGCATGTTGTCGAACTGCGCCGAGTCAGACTTGCCGGGCACGATGATGGGGTGGAGCCGGTCGAGCGTGCCGCCGAACTTCGCCGACTGCAGCAGCGTGCGCCGCGCCTGCACCCAGTTGCGGTTGCCCTGCACGGTGTTGATTTCGCCGTTGTGCGCAATGAAGCGAAACGGCTGCGCCAGGTCCCACGTGGGAAAGGTGTTGGTCGAGAAGCGCGAGTGCACCACGGCGATGGCGCTCACCAGGTCGGGCGCGCGCAGGTCGTCGTAGAATTCAGGCAGCTGCGAGGGCAGCAGCAGGCCTTTGTAAATGATGGTCTCTGCTGAGAGCGACGCGACGTGGAATCGACCGAGTGGATCAACTCCCGACGTGCGGATCTCGTTTTCAACCAGCTTGCGAATGATGAACAACTTGCGCTCGAACGCGCTCGGCACGCACCGACGGCGCGCGATGTAAATTTGCCGCATCACCGGCACCACGCTCCGCGCCACCGGCCCCAGCTTCGAAGGGTCGACCGGCACGTCGCGCCAGCCGATGAGCTTCTGGTCTTCGCGGTGAATGACGTCGGCGAAGATGCGCTCGCACTCCGCCCGCGCATACGGCTCGGAAGGGAGGAAGACCTGCCCCACGCCGTAGTGCCGGCGCCGAGGCATCTCGAAGCCCAGCTTCAGCCCCTCGCGCTTGAAGAAGCGGTGCGGAATCTGAATCAGAATGCCCGCGCCGTCGCCGGTGAGTGGGTCGGCTCCCGTGGCCGCTCGGTGCGCCATGCGCCGCAGCACGTCGAGCCCTTGCTCCACGATGTCGCGCGACTTCTCGCCCCGCAGGTGCGCCACGAAGCCAACGCCACAGCTGTCTTTCTCCGTGCTCGGCTCGTACAGCCCGTCGCTCATGGGAAGGGACTCTAACGCGGCGCGTTAGCTGGTGTGCTCATTCGACGCAGGAAGAGGGCACAACGACTGCGCAACACTGACAACGCGATGATGCCGGAGTCGCACTGGTTGACGTCGCCGCTCTCGAAGGGAGGAGCCGCAGCTCGCGTGGCGTGGCGCCCAGCTTTCGACGAATGAGCCGGCGCAAGGTGCCCGCGTCGCGATAGCCCAAAACGCCGGTTCTTTGTCGAATCTGCCACTCGGGCTGTGGCGCTCCCTGGAGCGCCATGAGGCATGGAATTCGGGACCATGCAGTGGGCCAGCGCAGCTGGGTGAGGCTCATGGGCGCGACGCTACAGCGCAGCGATGTCGAGCGACGCGTCGAGTCGTCTCATGTCCTCGGGGTCTGAGGTGAGCACGACGGCGCCGAGGCTTCGGGTGAGCAAGGCAACGTGCGCATCGACCACATCGCGCGTTCGAGTCGCCGCGAGCAGCACGCCAATTCGCAGCGCAAGCGCCTCGGTCAACACGTCGACGCGAAGCGCCTTCGAGCGGAGCAGCGCCGCCACTGCGTGCTGCCTCGGTGAGCCACGCCAGACCTGCGCCACCACGCCTGCCGGCACGTAGGCGCACACCTTGGCCCGCTCGAGGGCATCGAGGACGCCGAGGATCCGGCCGTCACGGCGCTCAAGCGCGATGAGCGCGCCGGCGTCAAAGACGACGTTTTTCACGCTGCGGTCTTGTCCTTCGAGTTGCCAAGACGCAGGACCTCGTTCGCCCACTGGCGAGCCTGCGGCGAAATGCCCTTCGCTTCGGCGATGAGTCCGTCGAGGACCGCCCGGGCCTCGACCCAATCTGGCTCCCGTTCGGCAAGGTTCGCGAAGTACTCGGAGACAGAGCCGACGGCTCCCTTTTTGGCAGCTCGTTCGGCCTTGGCTGCAACCGCCGCCGGCACGCTGATCGTGATGCGTCTCGTCTTCATACTTCGAGCATAAAATCTGTGACCGCTACGCGCAAACCGCGCCGTACGTCGACGCTCCGCAGGCTACCGAGCGAGCGCCTGAGCCGAGATTCGGGCCGCGGCGGTTCGGAGGTGTGGCTCGGGCAGGTGCTCCAGAACCACCTCGGCGTCACCCTCGAGCCACTGCCACCCGGCGTCGGGCCGCCAGAGCAGGCCACAGCCCTGGCCCAGCTCGGTCGCCAGCAGGCACGTGTGGCCGCGCTCGTCAGCGACCCGCGCCACCACGCGCACCAGCGGTGAGCTCGAAGCCCGCTGGACACGGAGCATCATCGACTCCGCGTCGAGGCGGCACAGCCGCTCGTCGATGTCCGCCACGAAGCGAAGCGCCGCGCCGACGTCTTCGTGCTTACGAACCAAGCGTACGCACGCCTCGGAGAACCCGCTCCGCCCGACCTGGAGCGAGCCCCAAAGCGCCGTGCATCGCCGGGTTCCCCATGCGGCACGCACCTTACCAAACCCACCCTGCCCATTTCGGCGCTGAGCTGAACCGTCGTTCGGCGCCATGACGGCACAGAGGTCGCTTCGTCAGCGCCGCAAGCGCTTCACCTCGGCTTCGAGCTCAGCGATGCGCGCGTCTCGCGCCTTGAGCGCCCGCTCGACGTCAGGTGCTTCGAACCGTTGAGGTATGTGCTGTGGGCAGTTGGCGTCCCACGCGGTGACGCGAATCAACATCACCCGCTCGACCTCCTGCACCGGCACGGCGCCGCTGACCGACGCCACCAATGCTGGGTCGTCTTCGACGAAGGTGGCCGTTCCCCAGATTTTCACCCGTCGTCGCGCTGCGTAGTCGATGAGAAGCAGGTGCACCTTGGGGTTGTCGGCCAGGTTGCCCACCGAGATGTACTGGCGATTGCCCGAGTAGTCGGCGAAGGCCAGCGTCGTCTCGTCGAGCACACGCAAGAAGCCCTTCGGGCCGCCGCGATGCTGAATGTACGGCTGGCCGTCTGCGTTGGCGGTCGCCAGAAAGAAGCTTGTCTGCGCGGCCACGAAGTCGGCCAGGTCTGGCGTGATGGTGGTCTGCCAGCCCCGCCCGGCTTCCATGCGCGCGTACGCTTGCCGCGACCCGCGTCGGGTTTGCACCGCCTTCACTGACGGCGTGAAGGCCACGTCGCTGGGGCGCGTGCCCACGGTCAGGCCGCGCGTTTGGTGATGTGGGGAAAGTCGATGTCGGTCTGCGCGACCGTGTTGATGTAGTTCGTGAGCGTGTTGAGCGCCACGTGCAGCACCAGCTCCACGACCTGTGCGTCATTGTAGCCCGCGGCTTTGACCGCCCTGACGTCAGCGTCGCTCACATGCCCGCGCGTTTGCACGACCTTGCCGACGAAGAGCAGCGCGGCCTCGGCCTTCAGGTCGCTGGAGTGCCCATCGCGGTTGGTGGTCAGCTCAGCCGGTTCGAGCTTGGCGACGTTGGTGCCCAGGTAGGTATGCGCCGAGAGGCAGTAGTCGCAGCCGTTCAGCTCAGCCACGCGCAGCGCCACCCGATTTCGCGTCTTGGCGTCGAGCTCACCTTTGCCCAGCGCGCTGCTCAAGCCGAGGTAGCCCTCGAGCGCGGCGGGGCTGTTGGCCACCACCAGAAAGAGATTGGGCACTGAACCGAGCTGCTGCTTCACCGCGTCAAGTAGGCGCTGTGACGCTGGGGGGGCGTCGGCGACGGTGGGCGGGGTGGCGATGCGAGACATGGTGACTCCTGGTGTGTGCAGCGACTATTCATTTCGTCGGCGGCACGTGAACCATGTGGCCCCGAGGTCGCTGAAACAATATTTGCGATTGACACTTCACTCTTTCTTCAGATGAAACAGTGGAGGGGATGGACCGCCTCGATGCGATGAACATTTTTGCAACCGTCGCTGAGCTGCGCGGGTTCGCGGCAGCGGCGCGAAAGCTCGGGCTGTCGGGGCCGGCGGTGACTCGCGCGGTGGCCGCGTTTGAAGCGCACCTCGACGTGCGGCTGCTTCAGCGAACGACGCGTTCAGTGACGCTCACCGACGCGGGCCGAAGGTACCTGGAGCGGGCGCGCCGCATCTTGGCCGATGTGGCCGAAGCCGAGGCGGCCGCCAAGACGGAGCGCGCTGCGCCCTCGGGGCGCTTGGTCGTCACCGCGCCCGTGGTTTTTGGCAGGCTCCACGCAGTGCCGCTGATCA
>JAEUJT010000445.1 GCA_016793525.1 Archangium sp.
CTTCATCGACTTGGTGAAGAAGAGCTTGGCGCCGTCTTTCCCGAAGGAGATGAGGTTGAACTTGGGCTTGCCGAGCTTGGTGTCGCCCATCTCGAAATCGACGCCGTCAGCCGAGCCGACGGTGAAGGTGCGCTCGACGCCTGGGTGGAGGAAATACTCGCCCACCATGCGGTCGCCCCACATGAAACGAACTTCGACGCCCAGCGGGCCGGTGCCCTTGCGGCGGCGGGGCTTGGCGCGAACGGGCTCTCCGGTCTGCTCGTTCACCACCGGAGGCGGCGGAGGCACCACGGCCGAGCGCGCTTCGACCGGCGCGGGCGGAGGGACGAACGCGGCCGCGGGTGGCGGCGGAGGCGCTGCAATGACAGGAGCGACCGGCGCGATGGCCACGGCACCCGCTGGTGCTTCGGCCTTCTCGACCTTGATCTTGGTCGCGCCAACCTTGATCTCGTCACCGAAGGCGAGCGCGCCCTTGTTCACGCGCTTGCCGTTGACGAACGTGCCTTCGACGCTGCCCATGTCGATGATCGACAGCGACCCGTCGGGCGCGACCTCGATCACGGAGTGGATGCGCGAGACCTTCTCGTCATCGAGACACAGGTGCGCCGAGGTCAGCCGGCCGATCTTGATGATGTCGCGGTCGTAGTCTTTCGACGAGACCAGCTGATCACCCTTGAAGACCTTCAACGTCAACGGAACGGCCACGTGCTGCCTCCTCAGGTCGTGCGGCTCTGCGTTCTGACACCTGCCCGGTGGGCAAGTTCCAGCGTCACAGCTCGCCGACCGACTGCATCACCTTGTCTTTGAACTCTTCGCGAATCTTGATCAGGTTCGAGTGCTTCACCTTCTTGCGAGCTTCGACGTATTCACCGTCGGGCCGCGTCAGGTCACCTTCGATGGTGTCGCCGTCAAACGTGTACTCCGTCTGCTTTTGGTAGGTCACGTTGCCGTCGCCGCCGCCCTTTTTGTCCTGCGCAAAGGCCGAGACCGACACGAGAACAGCCAGGATGATCGTCAGCTTTGACATGCACAAACCTCCGGGGCGCGCGCAAGATGCTACCACCACGCACGTGACGCAAGCGCAGCGTCACTGGTTCCGAACCTACGTCTACCTACACGAATGGACCGGAGGTCAGTGAAACTCGACATGGGTCGAGCGCGAAGCGACCCGTACCTCATGCAGAAATTCGAACAAGCCAGCGATGAAGGCGACCATCGCCAAGGCGAAGAGCGCCGCGATGAGCACCCCGGTGTTGAGCCCCAGCAGCGAGCCGATGAAGGCCGTGCCGATCAGCACGCAGACGAGGAGCGCGGCGGTGGTGGTCCAGGTGATGGCGTGGTTGACGATTGTCCGCCGGCGCACGAGCAGCAGCAACTCGGCCTCGCCTTTCTTCGCGCGCTCGGGAGACACGCTGTCGCGGCGATCGAGCAGCACCCGCATGCGGTCGACGATGCGGCCCAGGCGCAACGACAGCACGCTCAGAATCGTGCCGATCGACGAGAGGAGAAACACCGGCGCGATGGCCAGCTGAATGACGTGAGGAATATCGCTGAACGCGGAGGGAGGCATCGCCTACGTCAACCTACACTGCCTGCGTCGGCGCCGAGGAGTACAAGGTGCGGAACAGATCGATCGCCGGCCTGGTTCGTTTTGGTTGGGTGTCACCGTCTTCGCCAGGAGGTCTCCCTGTGAGTCGAACCGCAATTTTTCTCCTGGGCGCGTTCGGGTTGGTGGTGCTGGCGCTCCTCCTGGGCAAGCCGAGCGGCGCCGTCGCGCCGGTGCACGTCGAGGCCCCGCTGAAGCTGACCGCGCGCGTGTCGCACCCCCTCGTGCCCGTGGGAACGACCGAGGTCTTCGTCACCGCCGACGTGCGCGCGGCCGACGCCTCGACGCCTTCGCGCGGCGCGGTGAACCTGGCGCTGGTGATCGATCGCTCCGGCTCCATGGCGGGGTTCAAGCTCGAGCACGCGAAAGCGGCGGCGAAGCGGCTGGTGGAGCTCCTGACCCCGGCCGATCGGCTCGCCATCGTGCAGTACGGCAGCGACGTGAAGGTGATGAGCGGCGTGCTCGCGACGACCGCCAACAAGCAGCGGCTGAGCGCGTACATCGACTCGATCTACGACGACGGCGGCACCAACCTGGCGGCTGGGTTGGTCGAGGGCGCTGCACAGCTCCGCGCGGCCGGCCCCGGGTTCGCGGTGAGCCGGGTGATCCTCATCTCCGACGGGCAGCCGACCGAAGGCGTCACCGACACCGAGGCGCTGCTCAAGCTCGCCCGCGGGGCCCGGGGGCAGGGTCAGTCGCTGTCGAGCATCGGCGTGGGTGACGACTTCAATGAGACGTTGATGGAGGGACTCGCCGAGCTGGGCGGCGGTGCGTACGCGTTCTTGAGCGACGCGTCGGAGCTGTCGAACGTGTTCCAGCGCGATCTCCACGCCGCCTCGACGCAAGTCGCGCGCGCCGTCACCGTCTCGTTTTATGTGCCGCCGGGCGTGCGCTTCAACGGCGTGCTCGGGCACCGCGACGTGACGACCTCCGGCGCGAATGTCACGGTCTCGCTGCCTGACTTCGCTGCGGGCCAGGCAGAGCGCGTAGTCGCCCACTTCACCGTCACCGCCGAGGCGGCAGGTGAGACCGTCTCGTTGGGGCAGATCGCGCTCGAGGCCTTCGACGCGCGCTCGGGGGCAGCGCTCCGCGACAACGCGGTGCTGGCGGTCGAGTCGAGCGGCCGAGCCGACGACATCTTCGCCCGGCGCGACAAGGAGGCGACCGTCTTCGCGACCCGCGCGTTGGCCGGGGTCAACCTCCAAGCGGCGGCCGAAGCGGCTCGGAACGGAGACCGGGGAAAGGCCGAGCAGCTGATGCGCGCCAACGCGCAGATGTTCGAGGAGGCGGCGAACGTGGCCGGAGCTCCGGCGGTCGAGGCCGATCTCCGCTCGCAACGCGCGCTGCACGACAAGCTCGACTCCGCGGCCGACGACGCGGCGTTCAACGCGTACAGCAAAGAGGCGCGCAGCAAGGCGCGCGTCGACTTCGGGCTGATGGGCTCGACGTACTGAGAAAGGCGCTTCCCCGTGTCGAATACCGCCGTCATTCAGCTGCACCAACGCGAGATCTTTGAGCGCAACGTGACCCGCGCGATCGTGGCTGGCGCGGGTGCGGGCGTCATCGCGCTGCTGACCCAGCGGCTCGCGGTGCCGGTGCCGCTCACCTTCCTCGCGGTGGCGGCCTCGGCGCTGGCGTGCATTCGGAGCGACGGGCGCGATCGGTTCGTCTTCGCGTTTCTGGCGGTGGCGCTGCCGGCGGTACCCTGGCTGCTCTCGATGGCGACGACCTGGACCATCGGCCTCGCGGGGGCCATCGCCGGCGCGCTGATGGTGAAGTTCCGCTGGGCCGAGAAGGGCCCCGAGGGCAGCGTCGGTGCGATGCGGCCGACGATGCTCAACCTGGCCGCCACCGCCATGGCCACCGGAGCCCTCGCCCTCGCCGGCACCGAGGTCGCGAGCATCATCGGCCTTCGGCTCCGCGATCTTGCCACGCCGGAGCCACTCCGGTGGGCCATCGCCGGGTCGGTGGTCGCGCTGTTCGCCGGGCTGGGCAGCCTGGCGTCACACGTGGCGCTCGGCGCAGACCCGGTGGAGGCCGCGTGCGAAGAGGCGCTGAGGTCGCTGAACGGCGAGTTCCACACACTGGGCACCAAGGCGCTCGGGCTCTACCGCGGGTGCGGGGAGACGTTGGCGGCGCTCCCTCGAGACCCCGCTCGGGAGGAGCTGGCTCGCACCGTTCAGACCCTGACCAAAAACGCCTTCGAGCTTGCAGTCGATTGGGCCGGCGTCGAGGCGCAGCTGCAAGACGACGGGCGCCAACGGCTGCAGCGCGAGGCGGCCGAGCTCACCGCCAGCGCGGCGGGGGCGAAAGACGTGGTGGCGCGGGCGCAGCTCCAGTCGGCGGCGGCGTCGCTCCGCGAAGAGCTGCTTCGGCTCGACGAGCTGTCGCTCAAGCGCGAGCGGGTGGTGGCGAAGCTGAAGAGCCTGATCGCCCTGCTCGAGCGCGCGCGGGTGGCGCTGATCGGCATGCGCTCGTCGCACGCCTCGGTGCGGGCCGCTGAGATGTCGGCCATCGCGCGGAAGCTCAACGCCCTGGCGACCTCGCAGGCCGACGAGAGCGCGCTGGCCCATGCGGTGGCGACCTCGTCTGAGCTGGCCGCCCATGAAGCAGCGACCCATGACGCGAAGCTCCGGGAGACGCTGCAGGCGGTGGCTCCGGTGGGAGACAGCACCGCGCCAGAATCGACGGCGCCAGCGAGCGAAGCCGCGAAGTCGTAGACGTCACTTCGCGCAGCGCGGCAGCAGATCCATTCGTACCGCGTCGTGCGCGGGGACGATCGCGACGTCGGGCCGCTGCTGGTGAATCACGTGCAGCAGGCCAAGGCTGCGCGACAACAGCTCTTGATCGTGATCGATGCGGAGCAGCCGGTTCTTGTGCGCTGGCCGCTCCACGCCGCGCATCGTCCACGTGATGTCGCCGATGAAGAAGAAGGTGACCGTCGGAGTTCGCACCAGGAACCCGGTGCTGCCCGGCGTGTGCCCCGCGAGCGGAACCGCGATGATGGACCCGTCGCCGAAGACGTCGAAGCTGCGATCGAAACCGAGCACCGGCTGCGCGGCGTAGGCGAAGAACCGCAGCCGGGTGCGCACTCCGTCGAAGTGGCGGGGCATGACGCCGCTGTTCACTGCTCCGCGCATCGAGCGCACCCAGTCGAGCTCGTCGCGCGCAAGCAGCACGGTGGTGCCGGGGAGATCTCGCAGCGCCCCCACGTGATCCCAATGGGCGTGCGTCGCCAAGGCGAAGCGAATGTCGTGGGGCGAGAGCCCAGCCTTCGCCATCACCTCGACCAGCGGGGTCTTCGTGTCGGCAGAGCCAGCGAGAATCGAGAAGGCCGGACCAGCGCGCGCAATGTCGTCGGCGATGTCGCGCCCGACTGCGGGGTCGATGATCACCAACCCAGCCGGGTGCCTCACCAGAACGGACGCGGTGGTTGACGTCCACGTCTCCGAGGTCCACTCGTCGACGCCGAAGAACAGTGGACGATCGAAGCGCTCTTGAACCAGGGCGCAGACGTCGACGGTCGCTCCGGTCCCCAGAGGCTCGATGGACACGACCGGCGGTTCGATGCGCGGCGGAGCACAGGCGGCCACGCAGAGCGCCGCGACGACGAGACGCAAACCCATGCCGCGACGCTCAGTCTTCACCGACGTCGAGGCCCTTGAGCCCTTCGGCGCGCACCACGGCACCTGGACGAACACCGACTCGCTCGCACCACCCGGCGGGCACTTCCAGAACGTACTGCGACGGGCGCGCGACCCGGCGGGAGCTCAAAGTACGCGGCTCGGCGCGCTCCACGCAGCCGGCCA
>JAEUJT010000454.1 GCA_016793525.1 Archangium sp.
ACCCCACCTATACTGCACCGATGGCCCAGCTCACGCTCTACCTGCCCGACGACGTCGAACGCGAGCTTCGCCGAGAGGCCAAGCGGGCGAACAAGAGCCTCTCCGCGTACATGGTCTCGCTCGCTCGGCCGAAGCTGCAACGCGCCGCGTGGCCGAAGTCGTTTACCGCCACCTTCGGCAGCTGGCGCGGCACCTTCCCGAAGATCGACGAGCTGCCCTTCGAGCGTCGAGATGAGCTGTGAGCTGGCTGCTCGACACCAACATTTGCATCGCCTGGTTGAAGGGCTCCGACGCCAAGCTCCGCGACCGGGTGTTGAAGACGGCACCCGCCGAGCTGTGGCTGTGTTCAGTGGTGAAGGCCGAGCTGCTGTACGGCGCTCGGAAGAGCACCCGCGTCGAGGAAAACCTGCGCCGGCTCGATGCCTTCTTCTCCGAGCTCGGCGCGCTGCCCTTCGACGACCGGGCCGCGACGCACTACGGGCTCATCCGCGCGCAGCTCGAGCGCGCAGGCACGCCCATCGGGCCGAATGACTTGATGGTCGCCGCCATCGCGCTGGCGGCCGACGCCACGCTCGTCACCCGGAACGGAGCCGAGTTTCGCCGCGTGCCCGGCCTGCGCGTCGAGACCTGGTGACTACGCCGCCTTGCCGTCGCGCCACGCCACCGCCGCGCGAATGAAGCCGGAGAAGAGCGGGTGCGGGGCGAAGGGCTTCGACTGGAACTCGGGGTGGAACTGGCAGGCCACGAAGTGCGGGTGGTCGGTCAGCTCAATCATCTCGACCAAATCGAGCTCGGGGTTGGTGCCCGAGATGACGAGCCCGCCCTCTTGCAGCCGGGCCCGGTACTGGTTGTTCACCTCGAAGCGGTGGCGGTGGCGCTCGTTGATGGTGTCTTTCGCGTAGAGGCGGTGCGCCGCGGTGCCGGGCTTGAGCGCGCAGGCGTAGGTGCCGAGCCGCATGGTGCCGCCCTTGTCTTTCACGTTCACCTGCGACTCCATCAGCGTCACCACCGGGTGCGCGGTCTTCTCGTCGAACTCGAGCGAGTTGGCGCCGGCGAGGCCCAGCACGCTGCGCGCGTATTCGACCACGGCCATCTGCAAGCCGAGGCAGATGCCGAAGAAGGGCACCCGGTTTTCGCGCGCCCACTTCACCGCCTGAATTTTGCCCTCGGTGCCGCGCACGCCGAAGCCGCCGGGTACCAGCACCGCGTGGCAGTCGGCGAGCTGCGCCTGCGCGCCGGTGGTCTCGACCTCTTGGGAGTCGACGAACTTGAGCGTCACCCGGCAGTCGCTGGCGATGCCGCCGTGCAGGAGCGCCTCGTTGAGCGACTTGTACGACTCTTTCAGGTCGACGTATTTGCCGACGATGGCGACGCGCACCTCACCTTTGGAGGGCCGCTTCACCTTCTCGACGATGCCTTCCCACGTGTCGAGCCGCGAGCCGCGCGCCCACATGTTGAGAATTTCGGTGATGCGCTCGTCGACGCCCTGGCGGTGGAACTCCAAGGGCAGCTCGTAGATGGACGACACGTCGGGCGAGGTGAAGACGTTGCCGGTGTCGACGTTGCAGAACATCGCAATCTTGTCTTTGAGCTCCTGGCTGATCTGCCGGTCGGTGCGGCAGATGAGCACGTCGGGCTGAATGCCGATTTCGCGCAGCTTCATCACCGAGTGCTGGGTGGGCTTGGTCTTCACTTCTCCGGCGGCCGCGATGTACGGCAGCAGCGTGAGGTGCACGTAGCAGGTGTTGCCCGAGCCGACGTCGTACCGCATCTGCCGAATCGCCTCGAGGAAGGGCAGCGACTCGATGTCACCGACGGTGCCGCCGACCTCGACCAGCACCAGCTCGTGGCCTTCGGCCGCCTGGTGAATCATCGCTTTGATTTCGTCGGTGATGTGCGGAATCACCTGCACCGTCTTGCCCAGGTATTCGCCGCGGCGCTCCTTGGTGATGACGGAGTGGTACACGCGCCCGGTGGTGAAGTTGTTGAGCTTCGACATGCGCGCGGTGGTGAAGCGCTCGTAGTGCCCCAGGTCCATGTCGGTTTCGGCGCCGTCTTCGGTGACGTACACCTCGCCGTGCTGAAACGGGCTCATCGTGCCGGGGTCGACGTTGATGTACGGGTCGAGCTTCACCAGCGTCAGCGCGAGGCCGCGGTTCTCGAGCAGGGCGCCCATCGACGCCGATGCCATGCCTTTGCCCAGGCTGCTGACCACGCCGCCGGTCACGAAGATGAATTTGGTCTTCTTGGAGCGCATGGGCCGGTATCTCCTGCCGGCCGCGCCCGCGTCAACGACGACTTCACGTCGCGGCGCGAGGCTCCAATTCACCCTCGGCGGCCTTCGCCGACAACCACGTGTGCCGCCAGAGCGCCTGCGCGCGCCTCGGCACCTCACGTTCCCTGCCGAGGGCCCCGCGCGGCTCGTTTCGGTCGGCGCAATGGCGTAGCCTCGGCGAATTCGTATGGCACTTCACCCCTGGTGCGTCGCCGTCGGCGCCGCCTTCATCGCCCTGGCGGGGTGCACCTGCGCTCCGCTCATCGGGGCCGCGCCGTTCCGCTGCGAGACGAACGACGCGTGCGCCGACAACTACGTCTGCCGGCAGGGCACCTGCCTGAGGCTCGGCACCTTCGTCGAAGACGGGGGCTACCCGACCAGGCCCACCACGCCGAAGGGTACCTTCCAGCTGGCGAGCACCGGCGCCGGCAGTGGTCGAAGCCTCACGGTGGCCGACCTCGACGGCGACGGGGTTCTCGACGCGGTGATGGTCGACGACGGCGCGGTGGTAGCGCTCAAGGGCCGCGGAGACCGCACCTACGGCGCCGAGCTCGTGCGCCTTCAGCCGCCTCAAGACCTGAACGTCAACGTGCTGGTGGTGGCCGACTTCGACAGCGACGGGCGGAGCGACCTGGCCTTCACCTGCTTCTACCGGAACTCGGTCTTCGTCGCGCAGAACCTCGGCGGCGCAGCGTTCGCCACCATCGCTGAATACGAGCTGCCCACGTCGAACACGAACATCACCGCCCTCGTCAGCGCCGACTTCACCAACGACGGGCACACCGACCTGCTGGCCTACGTCATCAACGAGTCGAAGCTGTACGTGCTGCCCTCGCGCGCCGACGGCAGCTTCGGCCGGGTCATCTCCGCCGCGAGCAGCCTGCCCAACGCCAACGGCGGTCAGCGCGCCCAGAGCATCGACGTGAACCGCGACGGCTTCGTCGACCTGGTCGTCACTGGTGGCTCGCAGTCGAACTCCGTTGAGATTGTGTACGGGAAAGGCGACGGCACGTTCCAGAACGGGCGGCGCGCCTTCGTCTCCTGCTCACCGAGCTCCATTCGGGCGGGTGAGTTCGTGGGCGATGACCAGCCAGAGTTCCTCGTGGCGTGTATGGGGACCGGGTTGGGCCTGTACCGGCTCGACGCCGCCATGCTCACCGCCATCAGCATGGTGACGCTGCCGAACAACCTCTCGTCGAACCTCCAAGAGACGGCGCTGCCGGCCGACCTGAACGGCGACGGGCGGCTCGACCTGGTGATGGCCGACGGCACGGTGGTGCTGAACTCGCCGACCGGCTTCACCGAGCCGCGCGTGAGCAAGCTGTCACTCTCGTATGACTACGACACGCGCTATATGGCGGTCGGCGACGCCGACGGCGACGGCACCGCCGACCTGCTGATGCTGTCGAAGGGCCCATTCATCAAGGTCGCTGCCGGCTCCGGCACCGGCGGGTTGGGCGCAATTCGCTCGTCGCGGTACGGCCGGCTCGCGGTGAGCACGACGTCACAGGTGAACCCGCTGCGGTCGGCGGCGGCCGACTTCACCGGCGAC
>JAEUJT010000462.1 GCA_016793525.1 Archangium sp.
GCCATGGGCACCACCGCGCTCGCGAACGCGGCGTTGATCGCCAGCGCCAGCAGCACCTCGGGGAGCGACGTCGCGAACCAGAGCAGCACCAGGCCCGCTCCGGTGCCGAGGCACAGCGTCACCAGCACCCGCCCGTGACGGCCGGTGCGGTCGGCGAGGTGACCCCACAGCGGAGGGACGACGAGCATCACCACCGGAGATACCGCTTGGGCAACGCCGGCCTCCGAGGCGCTGAGGCCCAACGCGCGCAGGTACGCGGGGAGGAAGGGCAGCAGCACACCCACCGTGCAGAAATAGAGGAGGTAGAAGATGGCCAGCGGTGCGGCGGAGGGGCCGGGCACGATGCGACGCCTGTACCACCCGCGACGTGAAACCGCGCTGGTCTGCCTCGAGCGTTTCCTTTACGGTGCGCGCCGCCATGGCTGCACCCGTCGACGACATTCGCATCTCGCCCGTCACGTCTGAAGGCGAGCTGTTTCAGGCGCTGGCGATTCGCGAGATCGTCTTCATCGAAGAGCAGAGCGTGCCCGAGGGGCTCGAGCGCGACTCCGAAGACGCGAAGGCGTTTCACGTGTTGGCGATGAAGAAGGGCCACGCCATCGGCACGGGGCGGTTGGTCGAGCTCCAGGCCGCTCCCGAGGGCATGACGGGCCGCTGGGGTCGCATCGGCCGAATGGCGGTGGTGCAGGCCGACCGCAAGTTCGGGGTCGGCTCGAAGGTGCTGGTGGCGCTCGAGGCCGAAGCGGTGAAGCGCGGCTACGTCGGCGTGATGTTGCACGCGCAGCTGTCGGCGATGGAGTTCTACAAGCGCCACGGCTACGCGGCGCACGGCGCGGTCTTCGAAGAGGCGGGCATGCCCCACCTCGAGATGACCAAACGCCTCGGGTGACATGGAGTCCCTCGGCCTCTTCCTCGCCGGGCTGCTGGTCTTCGTGCTGCTCGTGGAGACCGCTACGCTGTACTACCTCGTGTTCCACCGCAGCCGGGAGACGCCGGAACGCTGGCCGAGCGTGTCGATTCTCAAGCCGCTCGCGGGCCTCGACGACGAGCTCGAGTTGAACCTCGAGTCGCACTTGACGCTCGACTACCCGGGTCCGTGGGAGGTGCTGCTGGGGGTGCGCAGCCCGGTCGACGCGGCGTACCCGGTGGCCAAAGCCTTCGCCGAGAAGCACCCCGAGCGCGTGAAGCTCGTGCTGCAAGAAGGCACGCCTGGGCTCAACCCGAAGGTGAACCAGCTCATCACGCTCACCAAACACGCGACGGGCGAGGTCATCGCGCTGACGGACTCCAACGTGCGGGTGAAGCCGCAGTGGCTGCGAGAGCATGCGCTGTACCTGAACCGACCGCGGGTGGCGCTCACCTCCCATGGGTTTTCCGGCGTGGGTGAGGCGACGCTCGGGAGCGCGCTCGACAACATGACGCTCACCGGCTTCGTGCTGCCGAACTTGGCGTTCGCCGACGTGATTCTGCGCATGACGCAGATCGTGTCGAAGTCGCTGGCGATTCGGCGCGACGCGCTGCAGGCGGTCGGCGGGTGGGAGGCCTTCAAAGACCTGCTGGCCGAAGACCACGAGCTCGGCCGCGCGCTGGCGAAGGCGGGGTACCGCACGGCGGTGTGCCCGACGCCGGTGGAGAACGTGCAGATCTCCTTGCCCTTCTCGCACTTTTGGAACCGCCACTCGCGGTGGGCGATGATTCGCTTCAAGGTGCTGCCGGGCGTGTGGGCCGAGCCGCTGCTCAACCCGATGGTGGTGGCGGGCGCGGCGCTGTTGCTCTCCGGAGGCTCCGCGCGCGGTTGGGCCATCACCTTGGCGCTGGCGCTGTTTGCGATGGTGAACACGCAGGTGACGGCGATCATCAGCCGCGGCCGCCCCTTCGCGTGGAGCTGGGTAGCGCTGGTGCCGGTGCGCGACGTCATCTTCTTCGCCGCGTGGTTGCGGGGCATGACGCTCGGCCACGTGGTGTGGCGCGGGAATCGGCTGAAGGTCGGCGCGAAAACCCAGCTCTCCGAGGGGTGAGGCCCGATGTCGAATCCGTTGATCTCCGATGCGTTGATCGAGCTCGTGCTGCACGAGGTGCTCGACGTGGAGGCGCTGTTCTCACTGCCCGCGTTTTCGGAGCACAGTACGGCCACTCTCACTCCGTGGTTGGAGGCGAACCGGCGCCTCGCGCGCGACGTGCTGTACCCGACCTGGCGCCCGATGGACGCCGAGCCGCCGCGCTTCGAAGGTGGGCGCGTCATCACCCATGTGGCGATGCCCGCGCTGTGGAAGCGGCTCGTCGAGCTGGGCGTCATCTCCGCGACTCGGCCGGTGGAGGTCGGCGGCCAACAGCTGCCCTTGACAGTGTCTACCTTGTCGAGCCTGTACCTGATGGCGGGCAACCTGGCGGCGACGGGCTTCGCGGGGCTCACCACCGGCGCGGCGCACCTCATCGAAGCGTTCGGCGGCGACGCGGTGAAGTCGATGTTCTTGGAGAAGATGTACTCCGGGCAGTGGACGGGGACGATGGCGCTCACCGAGCCGCACGCCGGCTCGAGCCTGGCCGACCTGCGCAGCACCGCCACTCCGACGGCACACGGCCACTACCTGCTCCGCGGAGCGAAGATCTTCATCTCGGGTGGAGACCAGAGCTTCACCGAGAACATCGTGCACCTCGTGTTGGCGCGCATCGACGGAGCGCCTGCGGGCACCAAGGGCATCTCGCTCTTCGCGGTGCCTCGGCTGCGGGTGTCTCCGGCCGGGTTGGTGCCGAACGACGTGCACGTCAGCGGGGCGATTCACAAGATCGGTTGGCGCGGGCTCCCCAGCGTGGCGCTGGCGTTCGGCGACGAGCACGACTGCCACGGGTTTCTGGTCGGCGAGCCGCACCAGGGCCTGCGCTGCATGTTCCAGATGATGAACGAGGCGCGGATCATGGTGGGCGCGAGCGCCGTGGCCACCGCGTCGGCAGCGTTTCACGAGTCGCTCGCGTGGGCGACCGAGCGCCGCCAGGGCCGACCGCTCGGCGTGACCGACCCTTCCACGCCGCAGGTCGCGTTGATTGAGCACCCCGACGTTCGCCGCATGTTGCTGCGCCAGAAGGCCATCGTCGAAGGCTCGCTGTGCCTCATCGGGGTGGCCGCGCGGTACGCCGACCTCTCCGCCCACGGGGCCGACGAGGAGACGCGCGCGACGTCGAAGCTGATGTTGGATTTGCTCACGCCGATGGCGAAGACGTTCCCTTCAGAGAAGGGCTTCGAGTCGACCGCGCTGGCGCTGCAGATTCACGGTGGCTACGGCTACTCGAGCGAGTACCCGCCCGAGCTGTGGCTGCGCGAGCAGAAGCTCAACACCATTCACGAAGGCACCACGAGCATTCAGGGCCTCGATCTGCTGGCGCGGAAGATGGTGGCTGGCGGCGGCGCGGCGCTCATGGCGTTGCAGAGCGAGGTGCTGGCCGACGTGGAGCGCGCGAAGTCCCACGGCATCGATACCGCGGCCGTCGAGCGTGGGCTGGAGCGGCTCGTCGCGCTCACCGCCACGTTGGGCGCGCGCGGCCTCGAGGGCGATTTCGAGGGCATGGTTGGGCACTCCGCCGACTACCTGGAGCTCGCGTCGACCCTCGTCATCGGGTGGATGTGGCTCAAGCTCACGCTTGCCGTGCACGGGCGCGACGACGACTTCGCCAAGGGCATTCGCGCTGCGGCGCAATACTGGTTCGTCACCGAGCTCCCGCGCATCGACGCGTTGGCGGCGCTGTGCGAGTCGGCCGAGCGCAGCTACCTCGACGTCACCGCCGCGCAGCTCTAACGCATCACCCCGCGTCGCGGGTCATCTCCACCATGGTGGGGCG
>JAEUJT010000469.1 GCA_016793525.1 Archangium sp.
TGAGCCGAGCCTCGACCGCGGCGCGCATTCGCTCGCCGACCTGCACCGCCTCGCCCTTGGTCGTCTCTGGGAGCAGCACCGCGAACTCTTCGCCACCGTAGCGGGCGATCAGATCGGTCTGGCGGAGATCGGCGCCGAGCACGTCGGCCAGCCGGCGCAGCAGCTCGTCGCCCGCGGGGTGGCCCAGGGTGTCGTTCACCCGTTTGAAGAAGTCGACATCGACCATCAAGACCGAAAGCGGCCGCTTGTGGCGGCCAGCGCGCACGAATTCGTTCTGCAGCGCCTCTTGGAAGCGGCGGTGGTTGAAGACGCCGGTGAGGCCGTCGGTCACCGCCAGCCGCTCGAGGCGGGTGTTGGCCTCTTGCAGCTCCTTGGTGCGCTCGGCCACCGCGCGCTCGAGGTTGTCGCGCTCCGTCTGCAGCGCCTGGGAGGTGCGGTTGGTGTACTCGGCGAGCTCGCGCATCTCGCGCCCCCCAAGCGGGGGCACCCGCGCCGTGAGTTGGCCCTCCCCCATGCGCCGCATCGCGTGCTGCAGCGTGCGCAGCGGGCTCACCACCAGACGATCGATGCCGATGAAGAGCGCGAGGCCGATGGAGGCGAACAGCCCCAACATCCCGAACAGGCCGCGGCGCCGGGTGCGCTCGTAGTTGGCCTGAATTCGATCGAGCGAATAGGCAGCGCTCACCGTGGCCCAGCGCAGGCCCGACTTCGCCGGAACCGCGATGCGAAAGAGTGGTCCGTCGAACTCCCAGACCGGCCCGTCGGAGTCGATGGCGCTTCGAGTGAAGGCGTCGGCGCGTACCGAGTTGAACTGGGCCGGGTCGCTGTGGGCGAGCACCCGGCCGTCGTCGTCGACCACGGCGAGCTCGCGCAAGTCGCGCTCCTTCAACCCGTCGGTCAGCTCGGCCACCAGGGTGTCGAGCGCGGCCATGTCATTCTGGGCGACCTGCACCGCCACGGTGACGCTGACCGCGGCCAGCACCTTCTCGGTGCGGTACCGAAAGTCGTTGAGCTCGTCGACGCGGGCCGACTCGAGGAACATGTACTCGGCGGCGCCCATGCCAACCGCCAGCACCGAGAGCACCAACCACGTGAGCCGACCGCGTATCCCCATGCGCCGAGCGGGACAGGCTATCACCCGGCGTTCAGGCGTCTACTGCTCTCGGACGCCCCTGGAGCTGCTGCACGGTCACCGTCTGGTTCCGCCCGTGCCGCTTGGCGAAGTAGAGGCATTGATCGGCGAGATCGATCAGCGCCTGCTTGTCGGCCGCCGCCTCGGGGAAGGTCGCGATGCCGAGGGAGAGGGTCACCTTCAACGGGCCCTGCTCGGTCTGGAAGATCTCCTTCATCACCCGCTCGCGGATCCGCTCGGCCACCACCTGCGCGGCCTTGGTGTCGGTCTCGGGCATGACCAGCGCGAACTCTTCGCCGCCGTAGCGGGCCACCACGTCGGTGTCGCGGGCGCACTCCCGCAGAATACGCGCCACGCCCTTGAGCACCTGGTCGCCCATGGGGTGGCCGTAGGTGTCGTTGACGCTCTTGAAGTGGTCGACGTCGGTGAGCACCACCGAGAGCTTGCGGCCGTAGCGGCGCGCGCCGGCGAGGTGTTCGTCGAAGCGGCCCTGGAAGGTGCGGTGGTTGACGAGGCCGGTGAGGCCGTCGGTGGTGGCCATGCGCTCCATCTGCTCGAACAGCTGCGCCCGCAGCACCGCCTGCGCGGCCTGAATGGCGATGACCTCCAACATGCGCAGCTCGTCGTTGTCGAAGCTGAGCTTCTTGCGCGCGCCGCACACCAACGTGCCGAGAATTCGATCGCCCGCCACGAGGGGAAAGATCTTGAGCGACTGCAACCCGCGAATCTGGGTGTCGTCGTCGAAGATGATCTGGCGGTCCATGGCGCCCACGTCGCGGCCGGGCAGCGGCGCGCCGTAGCGCACCACGTTGGCCACCAGCCCGTTGTTGTCGGCGAACGTCTTTCCCTCCAACGCGCGCCCGGCCGAGGTGACGCCCGACATGCGCACCACCCGGTGCTGCCGCGTGCCCGCATCTTCTGACACCAGCGTCACGGCGCAGAAGTCGAGCGCCGCCACCTGCCCCGCGCTCTCGAGCACCGCGAGGAACACCTGCTCTGGAGACCCCGCGCGGTTGAGCTCTTCGATGGCGCGGAAGAACCGATCTTTCTCGTCGCGCGACCGGCGAATGTACGACATCACCCGCTCGACCTCGATCGCGCGCAGCACCTCGGCGGCGATGGAGGTGAGCAGCCGCTCCTCGTCTTCACTGAAGGCCTGGTGCTCGATGCGATCGGCCACCAGCACGCCGCGCACCAGCCCCGTACCCTCGAGAATGGGCACCGCCAGCAGCGCGCGCACCGTCGGCCCGCCCGGCTCGTAGTGGGTGATGCCCTTCACACCCGACGCCGCGTTCATGCGAATGGGCACGCCCCGCTTCAGCAGCGCGCCGAAGACCCCCTCGGCGGTAGAGAACCGCTCCCGCTGCACCTGCTCCGACGCCGAGCGGCAGTCGTGCAGCTTGAGCGAGCGCTCGTCAGACGAGAGGAGGAACGCGGCGACCGTGTGCGTCTTCAACGCGCCCTCCGCGACCTCGAGCGCGATGCCGGTGGCGCCTTCGATCTCCTTCACCGCGGCCACGAGCCACTTCTCGTGATCTTTCACGCCGGGAAGGCTGTCGCGGGCACCGCTCGACACGAGGCGAAAGGTGCGCGCGCGCTCCTCGATGTCTTTCATCTTGTTCTTCACCGCGTCGTCTTCGGCCCGACGCGCCGCCGCCAGCCGCGCAGACAGCACCAGGTGGTACATCGCCGCGAAGATCACCAAGAAGGCCGATCGCACGCCGAACACGCCCCACCGCTCTGGCAGGGTCAGCAGCGCATCGAACACCACGCCGGTCGCGAGCAGCGTCGCCCCCGCCGGCCGGGAGAGGAACGACACCAGCCCCGCCATCACCAGGTACACCACCGGGAACAGGTGCTCGCCGCCGAGCCCGACGAAGGCGAACGACACCGACAACAGCGTGCCCCCGAGCTCGAGCTCATCGCGCAGGGTGATCGACGCGCCCGAGCTGCCGCGGCGAATACGGCGAATCATCGTCAGGCCGGTGCCGAACAGCAGCGCTCCGGCGGCCACGAAATCGGCCGTGCCGAGCGAGTCGATGCTGCGGAAGTGCCCGCGCGCGAACAGCGCGAACACCAGCGCAACCGACGCCGCGGGAATGGCTCGCACCAACGCTTGCGCCCACTTCCCCGGGGTGAACGACAGGGGCCGACTCACTCTCAACGCCGTGGCATTCATGGGCTCTCCACGCTGAACACCAGCTCACCCGGTTTCACGAACCCGAGCTCTTCCCGCGACGCCCGCTCGAGCGCCGCTGGGTTGTCACGCATCGCATCGACGTCGCGCCGCAGCTTCTCGTTGTCGGCGCGCAGCTTCTCGTTGCTCGCCTTGAGCTGCCGCACTTCATTCGACAGCTTCAGATACCGGCGAAAGCCGCCTTCGGCCGCGGCCGACGTCGCCGCCAACACTGACGCGATCACCACCGCTGACCACCACACTTGCCGCCGTCGGCTCATCGCTCGCGCAAGGTACCAACGGCGACCGACCCCGCAAGAAAAGCGCTACAGGGTGCAACGCCTACGTTGACCCACCTGATTTCAGGTGGTTTCGACGACGGGAAAGGCCCCGGAGCGCACGCCGTCGACCAGCGTTCGGCGCTCGATTTTGCCGTTCGCGTTGCGGGGCAGCTCCGGCACCGAAAGCACCGCGCGCGGGCGCTTGAAGCCGGCGAGCTGATCGCGGAGCCACGGCAGCACAGGCGTCGCGTCGGTTCTCCACACCACGACCGCGACGGGCACCTGGCCCCACTCCGCGTCGTCTCTCGGAACCACGGCGACCTCCACGATCGCGGGATGACGGGCCAGGAGCCGCTCGATCTCCGCGGGGGCGATGTTCTCTCCGCCAGAGATGATGAGATCGACCCGGCGCGAATGGACGAGGAGCCGGCCCCGCGTGTCGAGTTCCCCGAGATCTCCAGTGGCGAACCACTCTGGAGCGCTGACCGTGGCCCCGCGCACGTGAATTTCCCCGTCGACGATGCGCACCTCAACGCCGGGGAGTGGCGGCCCCGACGTCGTGCCATCGGCCTCCGCCGGGCGCTCGGTGGCAACTTGGGAGCAGGCCTCGGTCAGCCCGTAGGTCTGCAGCACGGGGAGGCTTCGCGCACGGGCGAGCGCCGACAGCTCGGGCGACATCGCCGCGCCGCCGATCAACACCGCGCGGAGACGGGGCGAAAACGTCACCGGCTCGGCCAACACCCGCTGGAGCATCGTCGGCACCAGGCTCGCGTGCGTCACCCTGCCCTCCACGAGCGCCGCGCGCGCGACTGACACGTCGAACCCGGGCTCCAACTGGAGCCACGTCGCCTGCAACGCCCAGCGGTACACGAGCGCCAACCCGCCTACGTGGAAGAGCGGAAGCGTCCCCAGCCAGCAGTCATCTGGCCGAACACCGAGATTCTCCGTCGAGGCGCGTGCGCTGGCGATGAACTGAGAATGCCGGAGCGGCACGAAGCGCGGCGTGGCCGTCGTGCCCGAGGTGAAGAGCCCCGCGGCGACGGAGCGCTCGTCGATGGCTGCCTCGTCACGAGAGGTGTTCGGAGAGGCGGTTTGGCTCCAGGCAGGTTCATCGCGCGCTGCCTCGTTCAGAGCGTTGCTCTCAAGAGCGCCGCGCTGCGTCGGTTCAGCGTGTTCGGTGTCGGCGACAGCGGAGTTCCCGGGAAGCTCGAGCGACGAGATCTCGATGCGCGGCTCCAGGGTCTGCGTCAACGCGCCACGTTCACTCGGCGTCAACCGCGCGTTGAGCGGTACGAAGATCGCGCCCAGCCGTGCACACGCGAAGAAAAGGAAGACAAGCTCGGGGCGATTCGCCGAGGCAACGACGACGTACATGTTCCGCTGTACGCCCCGCGTCGAGAGCCACGCGACTGCACGACCGACCTCTGCGTCGACCTCGCGCCACGTCCACCCCTTCGAGCCAAAGGTCATCGCCGGCCGGTCGCTCGATGCCAGCCGAACCGGACAGCGCCGCGTCACGACAGGCCCCAGCCCGGCTCGACCCACGGGCGAATCGAGCCAGCGTGCGGCGTGAAGCGATCGACCTGCTGACCTTCGAAGCCTTCTACCGTCGCCACGCCGTGCGCCCACGTACCGTGGAGCGCCTGCGCGAGCACCACCGCCGCCGCGCGCGCCAAGGGCCCGTCGAGCAGCGTGGTGACGTACGCCGAGACACCTCGTTGCTGCGCGGTGTGCGCCAACGCGAGCGCGGGGCGAAGACCACCCAACGCCATGGGCTTCAGCACCAGCACCTCTGCGGCTGGGCGGGGATCATTGGCGAGCACCTTCTCCGCGCCTCCGGGAACCAGCAGCGCCTCGTCGGCCGCGATGCGACACGGCACCAGCCGACGCACGCGCCGCAGAGCCTCGACGTCGCCGGCAGCGACCGGCTGCTCGCACAGCTCGAGGTTCAGCGACTCCAGCCCGCGGAGCGCCGAGCGCGCCATGCCTTCGGACCAACCGCCGTTGGCGTCGATGCGAATCGCGACGTTCGCCCCCACCACCCGCCGGAGCTCCGCAAGCCGCTGGGCGTCGGTGCTCAGCCCGTGCGCCGCCACCTTGAGCTTGAGCGTGCGAAAGCCGTCAGCGACCGCGCGTTCGGCGCTGAGGCACAACGCCTCCGACGAATCGCCGTCGAGCAGCGCGCTCACGGAGATCGATTTCGGGAGCTCCACGCCGAGGAGCTGCGCGATCGAGCGGTTCTTCCGCAGAGAGAGCAGCTCCAACAACGCGCACTCCAACGCGAATCGCGCGGAGGGAGTTCCAACGACGGAAGCCAACGCCGCGTCGATCTCCTCAACCGTCTCCGGCACACGCACGAGCTGCCACGCCTCGAGCGCCGCCTGGCAGGCCACCAGCGACTCGGTGCCGAACGCCTCCCACGGGCGCGCCTCACCACGGCCGATCACGCCCTCATGCTCGAGCTGAACCACGAAACCAGAGCGCTCCTTCATCGGCCCGCGCGCCGTCACCAGCGGTGTTCGAAAGCGCAGCGTGTGCAGCTCGAGGCGGGCCTTCATTGGGTGAGGCCTCCGGCGAGCAACGCGCCGAACACGAGCTGCAGCTTCGCCGTTCCCGCCAGCGCGTCGTTGAGCACAGGGCCGCGCTCACGCCACACCAACCGCAGCGGCGGAATCGCCAGCGGGAGCGACGCGAGCGACGCGAGCACCCAGGCCGACGCGCTCCCAGACGCCCAGAGAAGCACCGGCACCAGCGCGCTGATCGCGATCGCGGTGACGTATTCGAGCTGCCCGAAGCGCCGACCGAACCGAACCACCAGCGTGCGCTTCCCGGCCTCGGCATCGGTCTCTTCATCGCGGGTGTTGTTCACCGCCAGCAGCGCCACGCCGAGCAACCCCACTGGAACCGCGGCGGCGAAGGCGATCGGGCTCACTCCGCCGGTATGCGCGAAGTACGTGGCGCAGACCGCGACGAAGCCGAAGAAGACGAGCACGAAGACGTCGCCGAGCCCGTGGTACGCGAGCGGGTACGGGCCTCCGGTGTACGCGTAGCCAGCGAGGATCGACGTGATGCCGATGATCAACATCGGGAGCCCCGCGACCGACACCAGGTAGAGCCCGATCAGAAACGACATCGCGAAACACACCAACGACCCGGTGAGCACCGCGCGCGGCGTGAGCCACCCCTGCTGCGTCGCCCGAGGAGGCCCGAGCCGCTTCGACGTGTCAGCGCCCTTCTTGAAGTCGAAGTAGTCGTTGGCGAGGTTGGTGCCGACCTGAATGAAGAGCGCGCCGATCAGCGCCGCCGCCGCCACGGCCCAGGAGAAGTGGCCATCGCGAAACGCGAGCGACGAGCCGACCGCCACCGGCACCACACCCGCGACGAGCGTCTTCGGTCGAGCCGCCAGGAACCAGGCCTTCGCTGTCATGCTGCGAGCTCCTCTGCACGTGGCTCATGCGTCCAGTGGTTCGACAAGAAGCTGCGCAGCTCAGCCGCGTACGCCTCGGGTGCTTCGAGGTGCGGCACGTGGCCGACGCCGGGCAACGTCACTCGCCACGCGAGGGGAAGCTCCGCGCACAGGCGCCTCGCGATGCGCGTGTACTTCGCGTCGGCGGCGCCACAGAGCACGAGCGTCGGTACGTGCATCGACGGGAGCGAGTGCCAATCGTCGGGCTGAACCCCCTGCCCCATGCACCGCAGCGCGCCCGCGAGCCCTTTGGCGGTGTGCGCGATTCTCCGCTCATGCAGCACGCGCTGCTGCGCTTCGGGCAACGTACGGAGCCCTTTGAACAGCGGCAGCTGCTCCCACCCCTCGACGAAACGAGCCACGCCGTCGGAGATCAGCCGCTCCGCCAACACCTCGTCGCTCGCACGGCGGAGCGCTCGGGCATGACGCTGGCGGAGCCCCGCGTTCCCGCTTTCGAGAACCAACCGAGAGACGAGCGCCGGGTGACGAACCGCGAGCGCCAAAGCCAACCGCGCGCCCTGCGAGTAGCCGATGACGACGGTGGGGGTCGTCAGCTCGGACTGGAGCTGCTCGATCACGTCGAGGAAGCCGGCGGTGTCGGTGCTCTGCGGAAGCGGCGCCGCGCCATGGCCCGGGAGATCGACGCACGTCGCGGTGAGCGCGTCACCGAGCAGCGGCGCGAGGTGATCGAAGCTGTGGCGACCGCCGGTGAACCCGTGGAGGAACAACGCGCGCATCGGACCGTTCCCCCACGTGTGCCGCGAGCTCATGCCAGCCCCCGGGTCAGCGAGGCCATGATCGAGCGGTGCGCCTCGACGTTCGCGCGTCGCTCGGTGCGGATCTCGATCAGATGCAGCCCACCCTCGAGGCCCTGCGCGATCGCAGACGTCGCATCTTTCAGCGTCGTGGGGCGGTGGAGCCGCGCACCGGCAAGCTGCGCGACGTGGGCGAAGTCGGTGCCGTGCGGCGTCGCGAACAGCCGTTCGAAGTGCTTCGACTTCGACGCCACAGGGAGGAATTCGAAGA
>JAEUJT010000518.1 GCA_016793525.1 Archangium sp.
CGACCTGGTCGATCGCGCCAATCTCGTGCACGCGAGCTACCACGAGCTCGACGTCGCGCTGTCGCGGTACCTCGGCACCCGAAGCTGCTCCAACTTCTTCACCTACGCGAAGCACGCCGCGCGTGAAGCCGGTATTCAGGCGTCAGACGCTGACAGCGCCATCAAGGTGCTCGCGACCAGGTCGTCGTTCGGAGCGTTGGCGGCCGCGCGCGAGCTGCAAACCCTCCTTCGGCGACCCGGCATTCTGGGCAAAGCGTCGGCGCTGGTGAAATCGAAGCGCTCGCTCGGTGCGGTCGTCGAAGCGCTCCACACGCTCCGTCGCAGCCTCGAGCTTGGAAATACCTCCATCTACGAGCGCATGGCTCCGGTGTTCTGCAGCCTCCTCTCGGCGCCCGGGGCCGACGGAGCCTCCGACCGCGCGCTTCGCGAAAATGACATGAATGGCCTGCTCGCCGCCGGGCTCGCCCACTACGCGCGCGCTCGCGAGCTCAGCCTTCAGCTCGATGGCGCGACGCGCTCAGACACCGAGCGCACCACGTTGAAGTCTTTGCGGAGAGACGCGATTCGGGAGGGAAACAACCTCGTCGTCTTCTACGAGCAGCTCTACATCGCGCAGCCGTTTTACGACGAGATGCGCGAGGAGCTCTCGGCGCTCGATGGGCTGCTGTCGATGCAACACCCAGGTGGCGTTCACCGCTTGTCGCGAGGCTGGGCCGACTTTTACCCGCGCATGGGCATCGATGCCCGCGGCATGCCGACCGACCCGCGGCAGCTCCGCGCCAAAGACTTTCCGCTCGTCCCTGGGCGTTCCAGTGGGCAGGGGACCATCACCGACTATTTCGAGCTGAATTTCGATAACCCGCGGCTGCGGTTGCCTGCGCTCCCCATCACCCGGCGTTGACGGTGCGGGTCACCAGGCCACGGTGCCGCGGCGGTCCCTGAAGGCTGCAGTCGGGCCGCGCTGATCAATCGTTGCCATCGAGACGATGATCTCCGCGCCTTCTTCAACCGTTTGGTGCCCGCGGTGCTGGTTGAAATCGGTGGCGGTGTAGCCCGGGTCGACGACGTTGATGCGCATGCCCGGGAGCGCTTTCGCGTACTGCACGGTCAACATCGCCAGCGCGCTCTTCGATGACGAATAGGCGACGGCGGGGACCTTCGACTCGATGCGGCCGTCGTCGAGCACGGCGCTGATGGAGCCGAGCCCGCTCCCGACGTTGACGATGACGGGGCACGCCGACTTCTGGAGCAGCGGCAGCATCGCGCGTGTCATTCGCATCACGCCGAAGACGTTTGTCTCGTAGACGGTGCGCAGGGCCTCGAGCGTGATGGCCGTGGTCGGGAGCATCGGCCCGCTGATGCCCGCGTTGTTGATCAACACGTCGAGCGCGCCGAGCTTCTTCGCCGCAGCGTCAACGCTTGCATCGCTCGTCACATCGAGCTGTACGAATTGCGCGCCCAGCGTCTTCGCCGCCTGGTGCCCGCGCGCCTCGTCGCGTGCACCGATGAAGACGGTGTGGCCGCGTTGAATGAGTTGCCGCGCAGTCTCGAAGCCGAGCCCGCGGTTCGCGCCAGTGATGAGTGTCGTGGTCATGGGCCTATGGTGCGACCCGCGCGCCGACGGAGCCACAGACGGCCCAGCCTCTGGACTGGCAGTACCACCCAGCGCCATGAAGCTGTCCTAGGAGTGGGCACGATGCGGAGCACGTCACTGGGGGCCATGATTCACGCGTGGCGCGATCGCGCACGGCCCGATGTACGCGGCGCTGCACGTCGGGCGCCGGGGCTTCGGCGCGAAGAGCTTGCGGCTCGGGCGGGGCTGTCGGTCGACTACGTGGTTCGGCTCGAGCAGGGCCGTGCGTCGCACCCCTCGGCGCAGGTGGTGGCGGCGCTCTCACGGGCGCTCCGGCTCAGCGCGGCGGAGAAAGCGCACCTGCACCAACTCGCGGGCCTCGCGAGCTCGGGAGGCGCTCGGGTACCCGCCGAGATGACGCCGGGTGTGAAGCGTATGGTCGATCGCCTGTCCGACACGCCGGTCGCCGTGTTCACGTCCACCTGGACATTCCTGTACGGCAATTCGGCGTGGGAGTCGGTGTTCGAGCGCGTCGTGGAGCGGTCAGAACGCCAGCCCAACCTGGTGTGGCGCATGTTTCTCGGTGGCGACTCGCCGGTGTTGCGCTCGAAGGAGGAGGAGAGCGCGTTCGCCGCGGGGTTGGTCGCTGACCTCCGCGGGGCGGCCGGGCGCTACCCGGGCGATGTCGAATTGCAGGCAATGATTGACGCGCTGCTCGAGCGAAGTGAGCCATTCGCCGCGTTGTGGAAAGGCGCGCGGGTTGAGCCGCACTGGGCCAAACGCAAGACAGTGACCTCGCGTGCCGGCCCCTTGCTGCTCGATTGTGATGTGTTGACCACCGAGGGTGACTTGCGGCTGGTGCTCTACACCGCCGAAGCGGGGAGCGAGTCGGAGCGTCTGCTGCTCCAGCTCGTCTCGGCGCACGAACGAGAAGGAGAACGCCGTGGCCAAGAGACGAACGCAGCCGGTCGCACACGTGGGAGCCGTCGAGCACGCCAACGCCGCAGTGCTCGTCACGGTCTCGGCTGAAGGTGCGGTGCTCGATCGCCGTCGCCTCGAGCTCACCGCGCGCGGGCTGCCGACCCACCCGCATCACCACGAAGGGTCGTGGGCGGTCGGCCGGTACCTCTCCACCCCCGGTGCGCGAGCGCTCTCACTCGCCGAAGCCGTCGCGCTGGTCGAGCGGGTACGCGTCGCTGCGTTGCACGGCGCGCGTGAGGGGCTCGAGGCGCTCGCGAAGGCCGTGCCGGTACCGATTTCGGGCATCGCGATTCGTGCGTTTCCCGCGCTCCCCCCGACGACGGAGGCGCGGATTTTCGACAGTCGTGTACAGACCTACGCCGACTCGGCCATGTATCGAGAAGCGCTCGCCACCGCCGCCGAGGCCCGCGGGTGGTCGGTGCACTGGTACGACCGCGCCTCGGTGTTCCGCGAGGCGGCGACCGCGCTGGGCCGTGGTGAAATAGAGACCGTGTTGAACTCGATGGGCCGGGGCGTCGGCCCGCCGTGGCAGGCTGCGCACAAGCTCGCGGCGGCTGCGGCGCTGGCGCTGAAAAAGCGCTCTACAGCGGCTTGAGCACGAACCGGCCCACCGCCAAGAAGGTGCAAACCGCTGCCACCACCACCCAGTAGATCATCTGGCTGTGCTCAGCGTTGCCGGAAGCGAGGTGGAGCCCCACGAAGAGCAGCATCTCAGCGGCGATGCAGAGCGCGGCGATGGGAGCCGCGAGGCCGAGCGGCTTGACGAACGCAGGCAGC
>JAEUJT010000524.1 GCA_016793525.1 Archangium sp.
ACGCCTCGACCACAATCTCGACCGTCGACGCCTTGTGCTCGATCACTGAGCCGATTTTCCCTTCACGCACCAACCGCCCCGACACCATCAGCAGGAACCGGTCGCACAACATTTCGACGTCAGAAATGATGTGCGTACAAAAAAGCACTGTGGTGCCGTTCTCTCGCTGCTTGATGATCGCATCACGAATGAGCTTACGACCGAGTGGGTCGAGCCCGGAGGTCGGCTCGTCGAGAATCAGCAGTCGCGGCCGGCCGATCAGTGCTCCCGCGATCACCAGGCGCTGGATCATGCCTTTGCTGTACCCACGCACGATCGTCTTCGACATCGCGCCCAGCTCGACCAGCTCGCACACCTCTTTGATTCGTTCAGCCGTCGCGGTCGAGCTGAGCCCTGCGAGCGAGCCCTGCAGCCGCAGATACTCGATGCCGGTGAGATATTCGTACGGCGCGGGGTTCTCTGGCACGAACCCAACCGAGGTGCGCGCACGCGCCTCGGAGACCGGCACCCCGAACAAGAACGTGTTGCCGACGCTGGCCTGAATGAGGTTGAGCACGATTTTGATGGTCGTGCTCTTCCCCGCACCGTTTGGGCCGATCAGGCCGACGATCTCACCCGGCGCGACCGACAACGACACATCAGTGAGCGCACGAACTTTTCGATTTCTGAGCCCAAGGCGGTACACCTTGCTGACGGCCTGCAGCTCAATTGCTGGAGAGGTCATTTTCCCCTGGTCGGTGAATGCGGAGCCGACTGCCGATTGATTTCGAGCGTGGCCCCCTCGGCGTCAGCTCGATGGGCTGGCCCATCGGGTCGGTGACATCTTCTGGCGCGAGCAACCCCGCCGAGACCACGTCTTGAAGGCTGGTCGCCGGGCGGCCGGTGCTCATTCGAAACTCGTCGAGGGCGCGCTCGACCTTCGTCAGCGCCTCCTCGACCTTGATCTCTTTCAACCGCTGCTCGAACTGCGCCTTCGTCTCTTCGTTGTCGGTGTTGGCCACGACTTCGGCGGCGAACTGCTTGGCCAACTCGAAGTTGCCGACCTCAGACAAAATTCGCGTCGCGAGCGGGCCCAGGTATGCGGGCGCGTCCGGGGCCTTTGAGCCCGCCATAAGTGTCTGGCCGGCGGCTTCTTTCTGACCCAAGTCGAACAGCTGCACCGAAGCGAGCCACACGTAGAGACGCGAGTCTTCGGGGATGTTTGCGACGCCCTTCTTGAGGAGCTCGGCGGCCTCCTCCGCGTTGTCGTTTCCAACGCCCTCTTCTTTGAGCGTCATACCGACGAGCGCGCCCAACAAATATGGGTGGTACATGCGCGGATCAAGCGAGCTGACGAAGTCTCCCATCATCAAGATGTTCAGCCCGTCGGCCTTGGTGAGATTCATATACCCAGCCAAATTGCACATGCGGACCCAGAACACGTCAGTCGCAAGTGAAATATGGCTGTTCCACGCGGCGCGAACGAACGTCAACGACGGGAGATATACCTCTCGAAACTGCTGCGACCTGGCAGGGGCAAAAGCTCCCCACCAGGCCGCAAGTACAAATGAAAGGAGTGAAGTCAATACGAGCCCGACACGCGCTTTCATGAAATCTCACCTGTGACTGGGAGCATTCGCTCCCAAGCACATCACGGGCAGACGACGTCGTTGTACGTGTTACCAGGGTTTCCGGCGGGCGCGTTCTGCGCGTCGTTGCAGCCCGTCGGGGCAATCGTCATCGAGCCAGTGCCAACCCACCAGGTGTCCACGTCGGCGTCGTTGTCGACGTTGCCCGTGGCGCTCGCCAGGAAGCCACCGTTGTTGCCGGTGATGACGCTGCGCACGTCGGCCGCGGGGCCGGTCGAGTTCGTGTACACCGGGGTGCCGGTGGTGCCGGCGTTCGCGGGAGACCGAGCGGCCGACGGGTCCTTGAACGCGTCAACCTCGTAGCCGGTGATGGCCGTCGTTGCGACCGCAAGCGTGTTCGTGGAGC
>JAEUJT010000025.1 GCA_016793525.1 Archangium sp.
CCTCTCTGCCTACATCGCCAGTGTCCTCCAGCCGCGCGAGGAGCGTTCGCTCAAGCAGTTCAAGAAGGTGATCGGGAGCATGCCCGACTTCGTGATGCCCGATGACACAGACCTGCTTCCGCTCGACGACGTGGAGTTCGACGAATCGTGAAGCTGCTCGACTCGAACGCGTGCATCGCCGTGCTGAATGGGCGGAACGCGGCGGTCTCGAAGCGGTTCTTGGCCGAGCGAGAGGACCTCGTCATTTGCAGCGTGGTGAAGGCCGAGCTTCTCTTCGGCGCTCGAGCCAGCGCGCAGGTGACCAAGAACCTTGAGCGGCTGAAGGCCTTCTTCGCCTTGCTGCCGTCACTCCAGTTCGATGACGACGCCGCCGCTGAATACGGCCTGCTCCGCGCCCTCCTGAAGCGAGCGGGTACGCCCATCGGCGCGAATGATCTGCTGATCGCGTCGATCGCCCTCGCCCACGACGCGAGCGTGGTCACCCACAACACTCGGGAATTCATTCGAGTGCCCGCGTTGCACGTCGAGACCTGGTGACGGCTTACAGCTGCAGCAGCGCGGCGCCGGCGGTGTAGCCAGCTCCAGCGGCGATCAGCAGCACACGCATGCCCGGCTTCGCGGCTCCGGTGCGCAACGCTTCATCGAGGGCGATGGCGCAGGTCGCGCCTGAGACGTTGCCGATGCGTTCGACGTTGATGAACAGCTTCTCTGGAGCAAAGCGCCCCACCCGCGCGAGCCGATCGAGAATTCGCCGGTTGGGTTGGTGCGGCACGATGAGGTCGACGTCGTCGAACGTCTTCCCCAGCGCCTTGAGCAGCGACACGCCGGTCTCGACCATGCCTTCAACCGCGGCGAGGTACACCTGCGGGCCCTCGCTCATCACGATGGTGTGTCGCCCGGCGGCGACGGTCTCTGCGGTCGAGGGCTCACGTGAGCCTCCAGCGGGCACGTAGACCGATTTCACGCCGGCGGAGTCGACCGCCAACCCGACGCCGAGGAGCCCTTGCCCGAGCGGCCCAGCGCGCAGCACGGCGGCTCCGGCACCGTCACCGAACAGCGCGGAGGTCGCACGATCTGCAGGGTTCAGCCACCGCGAGCGCACGTCGGCCGCCACCGCGAGAACGCAGGAATCTCCCGTGGCGATGGCTCGCGCGGCATTTTCGAGCGCGAACAGAAACGCGCTGCATGACGCGGTGAGATCGAATGCGGGAATGGGGCCCAGGCCGAGTCGGGCGTGGACGAAGCAGGCGGTGGAGGGCGTGAGGTGATCCGGCGACACCGTGCCAAGGATCAGCCGGTCGATCTGCGACGCAGTGACACCAGCCGTGGTCATCGCGCGCGTGGCTGCCTCGGTCGCGAGATCACTCGTCGCCTCGTGCGGCGCCGCGACGTGGCGGGTGCGAATACCCGAGAGGCGAACGATCTCCTCGTCGGTCAGTGGACACCCACGCGCGATGAGGTCGGCGTTGGTTCGCACGTCGGCTGGCAAATACGCGCCTGTCCCCGCGAGCTGCACGCCGATGCGATCTGGAACGAAGACCTTCATCGAACGCTCGTCTTCAGCTGTACGAAAGCCACCAGGCCACCGATGGAATCGAAGTTTTTCGGCACCACTTCGGTCGCTTTCACCTGAATGCCGAACTCGTCTTCGAGGCGCTCGGTGAGCATCACCAGCTCGAGCGACTCCAGGCCGATCGGCGCGGCGTCGTCGTCAGGAGCAGCTCGATGCTCCGCCACCAAAGCTCGAATGGTCTCGCGCATTGCGTCGCTCTCACCGTGCAGCAGCCAGGTTTTTCAGCGCAACCAGATCGGGTTTGCCGTTTGCCGTACGTGGCAACTCTGCCACAGCCACCACCCGTGCCGGCCGCTTCTGTGGAGGTAGATGATCTCGCGCCCACGCGCGCACCGTGGCGATGCACTCCGGGCCACTTTCGATGATGGCCACCAAACGTCCGTCGAGCTCCGCGTCGGGGAGCGCCACCACCTGCACGTCTCGCACGCCCGGCACCTGACGAAGCAACGAAGAGATTTCCTCGAGGCCGACGCGTTCTCCGGCGACTTTCACCACGCCGTCGAGCCGCCCGTGCACCGTGACGAAGCCGCGTTCGTCGATGGTGGCGGAGTCTCCAGTTCGCAGCGCACCATCTGCGCTCAACACGCGCGCCGTGCCGGTTGGGTCTCGGTGGTACCCAAGCATCACCGACGGCCCGCGCACCACGAGCTCTCCCGGCTGGCCCGCACTGAGTCGACGGCCCTGTTCGTCGATGGTCCACGCCTCGAGCCCGGGCAACGCGCGACCGACGGAGCCGCGTGCGAACGCCTCTGATGCGTCGGAGATCGCCGTGACGCGCGGCGAGGCCTCCGTCAGCCCGTATTGGTTCAATACGGTCGCGCCAGGAAATGCCTCGCGAACCTGCGCGACGGTCGACGCGTCGAGTGGGGCTCCAGCTGAAGCCACGTAGCGAAGTGCCGGCGCTGGAGCTCCATCGCGAACGGCCGCGGACAGTCTGCGCAGCGACGCCGCGACCGTCGAGAGGCCCTGCGCACCACCGGCGACCATCTGCTCGAGCTGCGTGGCGGGAAAAGGAACATCTCCCAGCAGCAGCAGCGTTCCACCTGCGCGTAAGGTCACCAGCACCTGGCCGACCAGCGCGTAGCTGTACACGAGCGGCAACACGACGGCGGTTCGTGGCGCGGCGGCGACCGGCAGGTACGAAAGAATGGCCTCGACGTTTGCGGCCAACCCGTCGCGACTGAGGAGCACGGCCTTCGGCGGTCCCGACGAGCCCGAGGTGAAGAGCACCAAGCCGACGCGTGGGTCGAGCGGATCAGCGGAGGCCCGCGCCGCAACCGATGCGCCATGCACGACCTCCGTGGAGGGAGTGCCCTCGAATGACCGGTGCGTTGCAGCGTGAGCGCTCGTCGCGGGTCGCGGCGAATCGATCGACGCGTGCGCTCGCTCGGTCGAGGACTGCGTGGCGATCTGAGCGCTCGCCCCAGGCTGCGGCGGCGTGGCTGCGGAGTGCATTCTCCCGGCGGCCACAACGAGACGCTCCTGCGCGCTCGCTGCCGGCAGCGGTGACCCGACAGCTGAAGATGTTCGCTCGGCGGACGGCGGCTGCTGCACCACGACCGCGGGCTGGAGACGCTCGACGGCCGACGCGACAGCACGGGGCCCTCCGCGCGCGTCGACGGGAACGAGCGCGGCGCCCGTGTGCCACACCGCCAGCGCCCACTCGACGAAAGCCAACGGACTCGAGATCGAGACCACGACCGAAGCGCCTTCACGCGCACCAGCTCGGGCCAGCGCCGAAGACAACTCGATCACCCGCGCGTGGAGCTCCGCGTAGGTCCGCCGATCTCCGTTCGACGAGCGAATCGCCTCGCCCTCGGTACGCCAGGCCACGAGGTCAAACGGGGTCACCAGGTCAGCACCGCGCTCGCCCACGACATGCCGCCACCAACCGCCGCGGTGAGTACGCGATCTCCGTCACGCAGCCGCGGGAGCGACT
>JAEUJT010000027.1 GCA_016793525.1 Archangium sp.
TCAGGGCATCGGCAACGGCTCGAACGGCACCACGGGCTTCCAGCGCATCGGGCCCCGCAACCGTCCCGAAGACAACGTGAAGCTGAGCATCCTCTTCACCCCGACCTGGAACACGGCTGGCACCGAGTTGACGCTGACGCCTGTAACGCCGCTCGAAGCTGGCTACCGCTACCGCATCACGTTCGACAACAGCCGAATCGTCGATACGACGAACAACACCCGCAACAGCAGCGGCTTCATTCCTTTCACCGACCCCTCCGCGTTCGACGCGCTGGCGATCGCGAATGGCACGAGCGACCTCGAGTTCTCGATCGGCAGCGACAACATGCCGCTCACCGTGACCCCGGTGCAGGAGCCCGACACGGCTGACAACGTGAGCGCCACGTCGACCCGCGCGTCGGTCATCGAGGCCGACCCCTCGTCGACGGAGAGTTCGTTCCTCACGGCGCAGAACGCAGGCTTCTACACCGCGAACAACACGAGCCACGCCTACATCAGCTGGACGGCGCCCGCTAAGCCGGTTCGCCGCTACCGCATTTGGACGCGAGTTGGTACCAACACGCCGATCCTCATCTCGGACAACTCCGCCGCATCGGGCCAGTGGAACATCTCGGCGACCCGCGTTCCGCTTCCGCCGACGCGCACCGGGTTCAACATTTCGCTCACCGACCTGAACACGATTCTGAACGCCGAGTTCGCGGGTCTGCCTGGTCTGGGCTTGGCCAACCAGCAGTGGAACAACAACCTGAGCGTGCAGCTCGGCGTCTCTGCGGTGAACAGCGATGGTCAGGAAGGTGACATCACCTTCGTGACGCTGCAGGACAATACGGGCCCGGCACTGGTTCTCGGCAGCGGGCTCGGCCGCACGACCCAGTACCAGAACGCAAACGACTCCGTTCTGTTGAGCCGCACGGCCGACTGCTCGGGTCTCGCGGTCACGGCTGATCGCGTGTCGTGCCAGAAGGTGGCGAACACGGTGTCGGGCGCCCCTGCGGCGACCTCGTTTGGCCAGCGTGTTGTGGTGTTCGACCTCTCGGAGCCGGTTGACGCGGCCTCTGTTGTCGCTGCCAACATCACGCTCGAAGACGGCACCTTGCCGAACAACCTCAATAACAACATGAACGTTGCCGGCGCCCAGACCGAAAGCGATGCGACGATCGCGTCGGCGTTCCCGGTCAGCGTCAACAACGGCCGAGCGACCCGCATCGGCGTGTTGTTCAACAACTTCTTCGGCATCGACACCGGTGATCGCCTGATTCTCCGCACTGGCACGACCGGTACGACGGGCGTCAAGGACATCGTCGGCAACGTCGCGAAGGATGTGATCTTGAACCGCACCCCCTTCGTCGACAACTTCCCGCCGATGATCAAGTCGGTCACGCTCGACGCCGCGAACGACACGGCGACCGTTGTGTTCACCAAGTGGGTGAATGCCTCGGCCGAGCCCGCGCCCGCTCCGACGGCCGCTCGTCCGACTCCCGGTAACTTCGACTGGAACCGGTTTGCGCTCAACCTGAACAACGGCGACAACCTCATCACGTCGGCGACGCACTCGATCAACAGCAACAACGAGGCGCAGGTGGTGCTGAAGTTCACGGACATTGGTTACCTCCGCGGCCTCAACTCGACCGACTCGGCTTGCTTGACGGGTCCCAACAGCACGGGCGTCGGCACGCGCATCACCATGAGCAACGTCGAGAGCATCGACTTCACCAACACCACGACCCGCTCGTCGGCGAGCGTGTCGGATGACGGCACGGTGGCGTACGAGAACATGCTCCCTGACTCGGCGGCGCCGTTCCAGAGCCCGGGTGCGTACCTGCCCAGCTCGGGCGTCGGCACTCGCTCCAGCACGAACGACACCATTCCTCCGCGTCTCAGCTCGAACTACGACCGTCGCACGCTCAGCACGTGCAGCAACGGCGCGAACGCGAGCATCGCCGCGAACACCACCACCGGCACCCAGACCATCGTGGTGGCGTTGACCGAGATGACGGCGAACGACACCAGCGCGACGGCGACCGATTCGATTCTGAACCCGGCCAACTGGGCGCTGAAGGTTGTCGATCTCGGCACGACGGGTAACACGTGCAACAACAACGCGACCACCGACGACCGTTGGAACGGCAAGACGGGCGCCGCCCTCGGCACTGCGGCGCAAGCCAGCGTGACCATTCAGTCGGTGACGCTGAACAGCACCGATGGTTCGAGCTGTGGCCGTAGCCCCCGCTACAACATCAACTTCACCATCACCAACGCGGACACGACCAACGCTCGTTTCTTGGCCATCGGCACGGTGCGCCTCTCGGGCGCCACTGTGGCGGACCGCGCGGGCAATGCGATCGGTGCGGCTCCGACCCGCGTGACCTGGGCGTACGACCCGGCTCGCCCGGACCTGACCACCTTCCCGGCGGGTGCCAACCCGAACCCGGGTTGGGTTGTGGTGCCGTAACGAAGGTTCGTTTGGGCCTCACGGCCTGACGTGAAAGCCCCCTCTTCGCTCTGCGAGGAGGGGGTTTTTCTTTTGGTATACGGTGCGCCGAATGAAGCGCATCGCTCTGCTGGCTCTCTGTGGCGTCGCCTGTCGTACGGCGGCTCCGGCCCCGACTCCGGTCGCGGAAGACGTGTTGGCTCAGCCCAGAGCCCTCCCGGCGGCCCCCAAGGGTCTTCCCGCGGTCATCAGCCCTGAAGCCGACCCGCTCACCGCGGCGAAGGCCGACCTGGGCTGGAGGCTGTTCTTCGACCCGAAGCTCTCCAAAGACGGGTCCAAGGCCTGCGCCGGTTGCCACCTGCCCGAGCGCGCCTACACCACACCGAACGCCACCGACGCCAAGGTGGGCGGCGCGCCCAACAAGCGCAACTCGCCCTCGGTGGCGAACCTCGCCTTCTTCGCCAATTACTATTGGGACGGCCGCGCGCCGACGCTCGAGGTCGTCAGCAACGCGGCGTGGAAAGGCCAGCTCGGCGCCGACCCGGTGGTGGTCTCCAAGAGCCTCAACGCCGACGCCACCTACCGCGCGCGCTTCATTCGCGCGTTCGGAGAACCCGCGTCAGCCGAAAACGTCCCCCGCGCGCTGGCGGCGTTCTTCCGCGCGCTCACCACCGGTGATTCGCCGTACGACCGCTTCGTCGCTGGAGACACCTCGGCCCTCTCCGCGCAGCAGCAGCAAGGCCTGCGCGTCTTCACCTCGTCGGGGTGTGGCACCTGCCACGTACCTCCGCTGTTCATGGACACGGGCTTTCACAACGTGGGCATCGGCGATGACCCGGGCCGCCGCGACGCGACGAAAGAGGAGCGCGACACCGGCGCATTCAAGACGCCCTCGCTTCGCAACGTCGCGCTCACCGCGCCCTACTTCCACGACGGCTCGGCCAAGACGCTCGACGACGCCATCGCGCTCATGGCCAAGGGCGGAAACGCGAACCCCCACCTCGACGACGGGCTGAAGCCCGTCTCGCTCGCTCCGGCCGACGCAGCGGCGCTCAAGGCGTTTCTCGAGGGCCTCACCGGGCCGGTCAGCTACCCGAGCGCGCCTCCCCCGTGAGCAGATGGTTCCTGGCCGTGGCCGCGCTCGCCGCCGGGTGTGCGCACGTACAAACAGGGAGCTCGTCCATGGCCTCGACCGTCGTCATCGCCCAACGCGTGTACACGCTCGACCCCGCGCGTCCGACGGCGACAGCCTTCGTCGTTCGCGCTGGCTCCATCACCTTCGTCGGGACTGAGGCCGACGCCCTCGCGCTGGCGGGGACCGAGGCCACGGTGCTGCGGTACCCGAGCTCGACGGTGATTCCGGGGCTCATCGATGCGCACGTACACCTCGCGTCGCTTGGGCGTGCGCTCACTGTCGCCGACCTCGGCACGGCGAAGAGCGAAACCGACGCGGTGGAGCGCCTCACCGCAGCGACGAAAGATGCGTACGAGGGCGAGTGGCTCCGCGCGCGCGGTTGGGACCAGAACGACTGGGCTGGAGCGGTGTTTCCCTCGAAGGCCTCGCTCGACGTGCGGTTCCCGACCACGCCAGTTTACGCCACGCGGGTCGATGGCCATGCGGCCTGGGTGAATACCGAAGCGCTCCGGCGCGCGGGCATCACCAACGACACCGTCGACCCACCGGGCGGGAAAATCGGGCGCGACGCGACGGGCGAGCCGACCGGGTTGCTCATCGACAACGCGATGACGCTCGTCGAGGCGAAGTTGCCTCCACCGTCTGACGAGGTGGCCGAGACACGGCTCCGGCGCGCGGTGGAGACGTGTCTTTCACTCGGGCTCACCCAGGTGCACGACGCGGGCATGGACCTCGCCACGGTTCGCCGGCTCCAGCGCTGGGACGCGGAGGGCCGACTTCCGTTGCGTGTGTACGTGATGGCCGACGGCCAAGGCCCCGATGCCGACGCCTTCTTGAAGCAAGGTCCCGTTACTGGTCGTCACCTCGAGCTGCGCGCGGTGAAGCTGCTCGCCGACGGAGCGCTCGGCTCTCGCGGCGCAGCGCTCGCGGCTCCGTACAGCGATACGCCTGGTGAAACGGGGCTGCTGTTGCTCTCCGGCAACGAGCTCGCCTCCCGTGCGCGCGCCTTCGCGGACCAGGGCTTTCAAGTTGCCGTGCACGCCATCGGAGACCGCGCCAATTCGCTCGTGCTCGATGTGTTGTCTTCACTCCCGGCGGGGCGTCACCGCGTGGAGCACGCGCAGGTGCTGTCGCCCGTGGACATTCCCCGCTTCGCGAAACATGGGCTCATCGCCAGCTTCCAGCCGACCCATGCCACGAGCGACATGCCGTGGGCGGAGCAGCGGCTCGGGCCAGAACGCATCGACGGGGCCTATGCGTGGCGTTCGGTGCTCGACACCGGCGCGCACGTCGCGTTCGGCAGCGATTTTCCCGTGGA
>JAEUJT010000032.1 GCA_016793525.1 Archangium sp.
TGCGAGGAGCGCCTTGGCGCCGCGGGGCCCGCCAACCGCTGCGGCGTAGCGCTCGTGGAGCTGCATCACGTCGCCCACTCGACCGGCGTGGCGGAGCGCGCGCTGCGCTTTCTCGTACAAGTCGGCGTCGCCCGGGTGCGCAGCCACGAGCACGTCGAGCGCCTCCATGGCGTCTTCGGGGCGCTCTCGCAGCGAGACGGCGCGGCGGAACAGCGCTTCGGCTTCGGCACCCGTGCTGCGGCGCGCGAGGCGAACGGTGGTGCGGTACTGGCCGTCGACGTCGCCGGCGTGGGCGTAGGCCTCGCTCACCAGCGACAGCGCTTGGGCGCCGACTTCTCCCTCGGGCTGCAGCGTGGCGACGGTTTCGAACGCGTCGATGGCATCGCGCCAGGCCTTTGACTCGAGGGCGGCTTGCCCCAGGCGGAACCACGCGGTGCGCCGTGCATCGCCGGGAAGCGACTCGGTGGCGACCTGCACCAACCGGCGGTCGTAGGGCTGCGAGGCCTTCGGGCCACCAGCCTGGGCCGCCAAGGTACCGCGCGCTTGGAGCGCCTCGAGGTCATCTGACGCGTTCGCCAGCACGTCGTCCCACGCGGAGGCGGCGGCCACGTCGTCGCGCGCACCGGTCAACAACACGGCGCGGCGGCGCCACAGCTCGAGGCTCTCGTCCGGAACGTTTTTCGCCCGGGCGGCGAGCACCTCGGCCTGGCGGCGCGGGTCACCTTCGGCGCGAGCCAACATGGCCTCGAAGGCTTTGACGTCGGCCGGCGCGGCTTCGAAGGCCTGGGCCTCACACACCTGCGCGCGCTCGACGGCCCCGGCCCGGCGGAACGCGTCGGCGGCCAGGAGCCAGGTGGCGGCGGCCTCGGGACCCGTCTGGCGCTCGGCTCGGGGCGAGAGGACCATGGCGAGGCCCTGCGCATCGTCGGCTTCGGTGAGCGCGGCGACGTGGCGCTCGTACGAGGGGTGGAACGGGTTCGCCTCGAGCAGCACGGCGTCGAAGTCGAAGGCCTCCGCGTGGCGCCCAAGCTCGTGGAGCAGGTCAGCGACGCGGCCGGTGAGCTCGAGGTCGTCGGGGTTCGCCGCGCGCGCAGCGAGGAGCGCCGCCGCCGCATCGGCCGGGCGGTTGGCGCGGGTCTGGTACAGCGCCGCGGCCTGAAGGAGCAGCTTCGCGCGTTGATCCGGAGCGCTCGTCCGTCCCGCTGCGGCCTCGTAGTACTCCGCGATGTCGGACACGCGGTTCTGCCGCTCGAGGAGCGCGAGCAGCAGCGCCTCCGCCTCGGCATCACCGGGCACCAACGCCAGCGCCTGCGTCAGCGCGGCTTCGGCCTGGTCGGGCGCGAGCAGCGACGCTGAAGCGACGTCACCCGAACCCTCGGCAGGCAAACCGATGTGCAGCCGCGCCAAGCGCACGAAGCCGGCCGCCTTCTCCGCGGGAGCGTCGAGGCCGATAAACGACTTCTCGAGCCAGTCGATCTCCGCGTCGTGGTCGCCGCGGCGCTGCGCGAGGCCCATGGCCACCGTGGCCAGCTCGGCGGTGGGCTCCAGTGTCCACGCTTGGGCGAGCGCGGCCTCCGCCCCTTCGAGGTCGAGCTTGCTGTCGCGGAGCAACTCGGCGCTGTGGCGGAGGTGAACCGCCGCGTCGTGCGTACGGTCGTCGTCGGCGCAGACCTCGGCCATGGTGGCCAAGGTACGGAGCGCGTCGTCGATGTGGCCCGCACCTTCCGCGAGACCGGCAGCTTCGGCGTACGCCCGCAGCGCGGCGTCGACGTCACCGCTCGTGAGCTGGTGTTGCGCGATGTCGAGCAGCTCTCGGCGAAGCTCGGCGCTCCGGCCGCTGTCGCGCAGCAGCTCGATGTGCTCGAGGCGAATGGCCAGCGACGCCGCTTCGCCCTGCGTGGCGCGCTCGTAGAAGCGGGACGCGAGCTCGACGTCTTTCAGCTCCACGCGGGCGCGCCGGGCGAGCTGAAGCAAGCGCTCCACCGTGCGCGGCGTGCGGGACAGCGTCTCGGCGTGTTGGGCGACGAGCTCGAGCGCGGCGCGCAGGTCTCTCGGCTCGAGCATCGCGGCCAGGCGTTCAACCGCGGCGCCGTTGAGCGGGCGCTCGTTGATGACGCGGCGGAGGGTGGACTCGGCCAACGCGCCGTCGCCGGTCTGCTCCGCCAGGTCAGCGAGCCGCATGAAGGTGGCTTCGGCCTCGTCGGGCGCGTCGTCGAAGGAGGCGTGTGCGGCCAGCGCGCGTTGCAGCGGGAGCGCCTCGCGAATCGCGCCGCGGAGGTAGAGCGCCTCAGCCAGCCGCTGCAGCTCGGGGCCCTGAGCGGGGATCAGCTCGTGGGCCAGCCGCATCAAGCGCAGCTCGAGCTCGGCCTCCCCTGCCTTCCTCGCCAGGCTCGCGCCGTGTCGCAGCGTCGACGCCGCCTCGGTCGGTTGCAGGTGGCTCGCAGTGGCCTCGAGGAGCGCGATGGCCTCGTTTGCATCGCCGCGCGCTTCGAGCACGTCGGCCAGCTGGCGCCGAGCGACGGTGTCTGTTTCGTCGAGCGCGATGACCCGGCGCAGCGCCGCCTCGGCGGGGCCCGGTTGCGAGAGGCGCTCGAGGTAGAGCGACGCCAATTCGCGGTACAGCGCGGGAGCCGAGGCGCGAGGGGCGTGCGCCGCTTCGGTGGCCAACACCTCGGCCAGCCCTTCCCAATCAGACGACGCGCGCAGCGTGCGCTTGAGGCCATCGACGGCGACGCGGTTGCTCGGCGCCAGCTGCACCGCGGCTTCGAACGACGTGACGGCTTCATCGACCGCGCCGCGCGCCTCGAGCAATTCGGCGTGCTCGAGCAGGGCCTCGACCCGCTTCGCCGGAGCGCCCTGCCTCGACGCCTCGAGCAGCGCGGCTTCCGCACGGGCACCAGCACCCATTCCACGCGCGGTGTGGGCCAGGCCGAGCCACGCGTCGAAGTGCTGAGACGGAGAGAGCGGCAGTTTCACCAATAGCTCGGCGGCTTGCAGCGCGTGCGCACCGTCTCCGGCGTGGGTGCGCGCGGAGAGAATGGTGAAGAGCCGCTCGACGGCATCGCCCAGCACGGCTGGCTCACGGCCCGCGCGCTCGATGATTTTGGACCAGGTGCCCAGCTCGCCCACGTCGTCGTGCGCCTGGCGGGAGAGCTCGGCCAACGCGCGCAGCAACGGCAGCGGGTGCGTCGACACCTGCGCGGCGTCGAGGAGATCGGCGCGGGCGGCGGGGAGGTCCCCGCGTTGGCGGCGCAGCTCTGCACGGCGGGCCAGCAGCTCGGCCTTCGCTTCGCCGGTCGCCGAGGCCACCACGCGGGAGAGCAGCTCGAGGCGCTCGTCGGCGAAGGCCATGTCGTTGGGCAGCAACCCCAACAGCTTGCTCGCGGCCCACTCGTCGGCCGGCTGCTCGGCGAGAATGCTTCGCAGCGCGTCCATCGCGGCTTCGAGGCGGCCGAGCGTGAGCGCACCTTCGGCGAACTCACGTCGAGCCTGCGCACGCGCGTCGCCGGTAAGGCGAGGCCACAATTCTCCGAGGAGATCGATGAGCGGCTCGAGCGCCCCTGCGCGGCGGTGCAGGCCCACCAGCTCGAGCTGCGCGTCGACGTCGTCGGGGTGGAGCGCGGTGAACTTCGCGTACATCCGCCGGGCGACTTCGTATTGCCCCGACTTCATCGCTGCCCGAGCTGCACGGCGCGTCAGGCCGGTCGCGTCGGCCGTCACCGCCACCGCGTCGGCGTCGGTTGGGTCGGCCGCGAGCGCAACTTCGAAATCGGCCAGCGCTTCCCGAGGATTGCTGGTCTCGATCAGTTCGGCGCGGCGCAACCGAGCGGGCACGAAGGCGCCGTCGGCTTCCAACGCCTGCTGGAGGAATGACGCTTCGCGCGACGTGTCTCGGGTGAGCGAGGCGGCTTTGTAGAAGAAGCGCGCGGCGACGCGGGGCTCCGCGGCCAGCGTGGCGCGGCGGGCGAAGAGGCGAGCGGCCTCGGCGGGCTCTCCACGCTCGAGCTCGATGCCGGCCATGGCTTCGACCACCTCTGCGGCGCGCGGGCCGGTGGGCGCTGCATCCATCGCGGCGGAGAGGCGGAGCATCGCGCCCGAGCGATCGCCCGACGCCAGCAGCGCCTGCGCGCTCTTCCAGAAGAGCTCGGCGGCGTCGTGCGTACGGCCCGCCTGCGTGAGCGCTTGTGCGCGCGCGGCCCAGAAATCGGTGAGCGCCTGGGTCTGGTGCGCCTCGACGTAGAGCGCCTCGAGCCGCTGGGCGAGCTCGTCGTCGAGCCGGCGGAGCGGGAACGCGGCCGCGTAGTGCTCGCGGGCCATGTCCAGGTCGCCCATCAACTCGCAGGCGCGGCCCAAACGCGCGCGGACTTCGGCCAGCTTCTCCGGAGACGTGTGCTTCGGCAGCAGCGCGAGCGCGTCTTCGAGGGCGCGGCGGGCGTTGCTGGCGCGCTCGAGACGCAGCGAGAGGTTCGCGAGCTCCAGCAAGCCGGTGGCGTCGGGGAAGAAGCGAACCGACTTCTCCAACGCGACCAGCGCGTCACCGGCGCGACCGAGGCGGGTCTCCAGCACCTGCGCCAACTCACGCAGCGCGGCGGAGGCCAACCGCTTGTCGCCGTGCGTCTCCGCGGCGCGAGCGCGTTGCTCCAGCGCCCACGCCAGGCCCGGCATGTCGGCGCGGCGGCGTTCCAGCGCGGTGAGCTCACCCAACACGGGGAGATCATCGGGCTCGAAGCGGAGCACTTCGCGGTACGCGTGTACGGCGAGGTCGACGTCGAAGGCCAGGTCTCGGGCAGCCACGGCCAGTCGCCGCGCGTAGCGGACCTTGTCGCGAACATCTTCTGACAGCTCGGCCAACGCCCGGAGGCACCGGCTCAACTGCGCTCCGTCGCGCTTCGCTTCGGCCAGCGCGAGCATGCCTTCGAGCGCTTGGCGGTTCTTCGGGTCCGCCTCGAGGGCCAACGTCAGCAGCCGCTCGGCCTTGTCGGGCTGCGAGAGACGCGCGCGGTACAGCTCTCCGGCCTCGGCCCACAGCGCGGCGCGGCGGGCCGGTTCGTCGATGACCGCGGCCGATTTTTCACAGGCGTCGGCGAGCTCGGCCACCTTCCCCGCGGCGCGGAAGTACGGCAGCAATTCGTCGAGGGCCGCTTGGTCGGTCGGCACCAGCGAGAGGGCGGCTTCGAGGTGCTCACGCGCGCGAGCGGGCTCGCCCAGCTTCGACTTGAGCAACCGCGCCAACGCGTGGTGCGCTTGGTGCGCGGCCTGGCGAATGGACTCGCTCGGAGCGGGGCCAGCGAGCTCCACGGCCTGTTGGTAGCCGGTGAGCGCTTCTTGCACTTTGCCGAGCGACTCCGCGACACGAGCGGCGGCGACCAGCGGCTCCGGAGCCCCCGGCAACATCGACGCGGCCTCTCGGTACCGGAGGAGCGCATTTTCAGGCTGGTTGAGGCCCTGCTCCCACACCTGGCCAGCGACGAGGTTCGCGCGGCCGACGCGATCGACCTCGTGCCGCACCATGGCCACTTCGCGCAGGCGATCGAGCGCCTTGATGGCCCGCAGGTGTTCGCCCGAGCGGAAGCACAGTTCGCCGAGCTGGAGCAGCGCTTCTGGATGATCCGGAGCCAGCCGCAGTGCCGCTTCGCAGTGGAGCCGAGCGCCCGCGACGTCGTCGTCGGTGATGACGAAGAGCCGCGCCAGGTGCACGTGCGCTTCGGCGGCTTCGGCTGGGTCTCTCGAGAGCGCGGCCAGTCGACGGTACGCGCGAATGGCTCCGGCTCGGTCTTTCGCTTGGTCTGACGCGCGGGCCAACGCCTTCAGCGACGGCAAGTGATCAGGCTTGAGACCGAGGAGCTCGTGGAGCGCCTTCACCGCCAGCTGCGGCGCGTGGTCTCTCGACGAGCGGGCGGCGGCTTCGGCGGCGAAAAACGCTCCGGCGGTTTCGTTGTTCTTCCGCGCGAGGTTGCACAGCGCCAGGTAGCGCTCCGACGCGCGCGCGAATTCACCGCGACGTTCACGCACCACCGCTTCGGCCCACATCGCCGTCGCGCTCCGCTCCCGACGCCGCGCGAGCGATGCTGCGATGTCCAACGCCAGTTCGTGCGCTTGCGGGTCGGCCACCAGCAACGTCAGCAGCCGCTCCACCGCGAAAGGGTGCGCCTCGGTCGCGTCGCCCAAGCGGAGGTACGCCTCGCGCGCCTCCGCCAACGAGCCCTGGGCCAGCAGCTCTTCGGCGTCGGCGAAGGCCCGGCTGCCCTCGAGCGCCAGCAGCAGCTCTTCGTCGGGCGTGGCGGGCGGAGGCAACCCACCCGCGGAGAACCGCAGCTGCAGCCCCTTCGACGAAATGGTCGCCTCGGCGAGCCGCGCCTGGTCGAGCGACGGCATTTTGTACCCGCGCGCCACCGCCGCCTGCTCCACGATGGCCGGGAGGAGCCGGGTGGTGAACCCGTTCGCTCCGCGTCGCTCGACCTCGGGCAGCACCTGCGCGCGCTGAATGGCCTCGGTCAGCAGCGCTCCGACGCGAGACGCCGGCGTGGCGCTGAACGCGTAGAGCCGCACATCGAAGAGGTAGATGGCGAGGCGCTCACCGTCTCCGTCGAAGGCCACCTTAAACGTCACCGGCACGCGCTCGGCCAAGCGGAGCCGCGCCTGCACCTCGAGCGCTCCGGGGCGGAAGTGCAGCTTCACGTCGTCGAGCTCGGTGAGCGAACCGGCCACCTGCTGCACCCGGCGCTGAATCACCTCGGCGTCGATGGACAGCTCGAGGAACCCGAAGTCGAGCTTCTTCTTCTGGTACTTCGCCGCGCCGCCCGACACGTTCATCGGGAACGTCACGTCGGGAATGTGCAGCGCGAAGTCGCGCACCACCACACCCGGCGCCAGGGTGAGCTCGGGGAAGCCGACGTACGCCCGGCGATCGAGCAATCGAAGCTCGGGGCCAGGCACGCGTGCCGGCGCTTCTGGGCTGGTTTCCTTCTCGGCCATGGGCGGGGTGACGACCGCGCGACGCTACCACCCTGTACCAACTGGCGAAATTTCTCTCACTCGGTCGTCCGAGGTGGCACCGAACATGCTGCCACCCGAGCATGAACCTCCGAATTGGAACCCTGATGCTCGCGGTCAGCGCCTGTGCCCACACCTCGGAGGGCGGCTCCGGGCCGAGCGCGAAGCTGACCTTGTCACCCAAGAGCGGCAGCACCACGTCGGGCGAAGCCGAGTTTACCCGCGTCGGCAACGAGGTGCGGCTGGTGCTCACCGTGCGCGGAGCCACCCCGGGCCTCCACGCGGTGCACCTGCACGAGAAGCCCGACTGCAGCGCCGACGACGCGTCCTCCGCGGGAGACCACTGGAACCCCGCCGCCAGCCAGCACGGCGAATTGGGCCACCCGCCGTACCATCTCGGTGACATCGGCAACCTCCAGGTCACGCCGGAGGGCACCGGGACGCTGTCGCTCTCCACCTCCCTGTGGACCATCGGCGACGGCGCGCGAACCGACGTGCTCGACCGCTCCCTTGTCGTGCACGCCTCGAGCGATGACCTCACCTCGGCCCCCGCGGGCAACTCCGGCGGGCGCATCGCCTGTGGCGTCATCGCCAAGACGAGGTAGCTGGTGTGGCAGTTCGGCGCCTCAGGGCGCGAAACCTCGGCGCAGTGCGTTGGCGTGGCTCTTGAAGTCTTGATCAGCCATGAACAACCAAACGCAGACCCCTGAGACCGAAGCGAACCCCACCCACGGCGACATTCTGGCCAACGACAGCGAGCGCACGAACCTCCGCGACCTGCTCAAGACGTTTTCGTTCATGATGGTCGCCACCTACGACCGCAAGGGCAAACACCCGCGCCTCAACGTGCGCCCGATGTACGTGGCCAAGGTCGAAGACGACTGCTCGGTGGTGTTCGTCACCGCCCTGCCCTCGGAGAAGGTGGGCGAGGCGGCGCACCAGGAAGAAGGCAACCTCGTCGCCCAGTCGGTGATGCGCCAGGTGAACATGTACGGGCACTTCGAGATCTCCACCGACCGCGAGCGGCTGGCGAAGGTCTGGTCGGTGCCGATGAACGTCTGGTTCCCCAAGGGCAAAGACGACCCGAACGCGTGCCTGATGATCTTCCACCCGCGCGACGCCGAGCTGTGGGACGCGTCGGGCCTCAAGGGGCTGCGCTTCGTGCTCGCGTCGGCCAAAGCGATTCTGACCAAGACGCCGCCGCCGGAGACCTCGGTCGACCAGCACGCCACGCTCAAGCTGCAGCGCGCGTAACGAAGGCGGGCACAAACTTGCCCTGTCTGGGCAAAGGCCGTGGAATGCGCGGCGATGCCAGTGCCCGCATACGAGGTCCGTCGAGACCTCGAGCTCTCTCACGCTTCGACGGGCGCGGTCCTCACGCAGCCATCGACCGGGAAGTCCTTCGCGCTGACCGCGGAGGAAGGGTGGGTGCTGCACGCGCTCGCCGAGACGCAGGGCTCCCTCGCCGCCGCCGCCACGTTGGCGAAGGTGAAGGGCCTGACCCTGACGCTGGCCGACCTCGAGGCCATCGTGAGGCGGCTGGTGGGGCAACAGCTCGTCATCGAGCGCTCCACCGGCCCCAGCCTGGCGGCGACCGTGCCGTACGAGGCGTCTCCCCTCGCCCAGACCGCGGAGTCCCCCGCGCACCAAGGCAGCACGCTCTCGGCCCGCACCGCGGAGTTACCGCCGCACCAACAGGCGAACACGCAGGCGCCGGTCGACGCCATCACCGCCATCAACATCTCCGGCGGCCCCCTCGACGAGCGCACGGTGGTGCCGGCGTTTCGCACCGACCTGGTGGTGCGGCGCAAGAGCAAGGGCCTCTACGTCGTGAAGGACCCGCGCTCGGGCACGCAGGCCACGGTGTACGACTTCGAGGTCTCGCTCGCGCGCATGCTCGACGGGCGACGCACCGCCGCAGAGGTGGTGGTCAACGGCGCGCGCCTCGGCCTCCCCGTTTCCCTCGAAACGCTGGGGAAATTCGTTCGCCAGCTCGAGACGTCGGGCTTTCTGCTGCCGCGCGGGCTCCTCCCTCCGGCCATCGAAGGCGCGCCGACGGGCAGCTGGGCCCCCCGCGAAGAATGGGACCCGAAGGTGCGCGAGCTGTTCCAGAGCGGAACCCGGTTGCTGAACCAAGGCCGCACCGCCGACGCGCAGCCGCTGTTCGAGTCGGTGCTCGAGATCGACTCCCAAAACGTCGAGGCCATGGAGGTGCTCGCGCGCATCCTCGAGCCCCAACCACCCGCTCCAGCCGCTGCTCCCGTGGCCGCGCCCGCCGCTCCCCCGAAGACGCCGGCGCGCACGTCGCCGCCCGCTGCCGCTCCACCTCCCTCGACGAAGCGCGCGGTGTGGCCCCTGGTGCTCGGCGGCGTGGGGTTGATGGCGTTGGGCGCGGTGATGTCGTGGCTCATCTTGTCGCTTCAGGCCCCGGAGGGCGCGGTGCCGACGGTGGCCCCACCGGTCGTCCCTCCGCCGGCGATGCAAGCTCCGACGGCGCTGGGCGCGCTCGACGACGATGACGAGGGGCCCCCGCCACCGGCCACGCCGAAGCCCGCGACGCCCCGCGCCGCGCCGACGCGCTGGTCGAGCACCTCCGCCACCGCGAGCCAGGCCATCGCCGCGACGGTGAGCGCCGACGGAGCCGGCCGGTTCACCCTTGCCCGCCGCGACGCGCACACCGTCGCCACTGGAGACCCCCTCGGCACGCTGCAGCTCTCTCCGGCGGGCCTGAAGGCCGCGCTGGCCGAAGCGAAGCGCCTGGTGGCGGTGCTCGAGGCTGAACGCCCTCCCAAGCGCGACGCGCTGGCCAAAGCCCGCGCCACGGTGAAGCGGCTGACGAAAGACAAGGGTCGCGCAACGCCCGTCACCGCCCCCGCCGCTGGGCGCTTCGTTCCGGACAGCCGCCTGACGCCCTCGGTCACGACGGGGCAGGTGCTGGGGCGCGTCGTCGACCCCGGCTCGTGGACCATCGATGCGCTCTTCGGCGAGCAGCAACCGGGCGATGGGGCAGCCTGCACCGTCGAGGGCGCTGAGCCGACGGCCCGCGCGCGCTGTGTGGTCATCGGAACGACGCAGCTCACCGCGGCCGTACGCGTCACTGTGCACGTGCCCGCCGCCGACGCGCCGTGGCTCGACGAACACGCGCGGGTCACCGTGGTGCTCACCACCGAGGCGCGCTGACCTTGCTCCCCTCGCCCAAACACCGTGGAATGTTCCCGCGATGACGGCGGTGTACGAGGTTCGGAGCGACCTGGAGCTCGTGCGCTCACCGCAGGGCGTGATGTTGCGCGACGCGGCGAAGGGCAAGTCGTTCCCCATCTCTGAAGAAGAGGGCTGGCTGCTGCTGACCCTCGCCGAGACCAAGGGCTCGATTCCCGCGGCGTCGACGGTGGCCACCGCGAAGGGCATCACCCTCACCAAGGCCAAGCTCGAGGCGCTGGCCAGGGCGCTCCTGTCCCGCGGGCTGCTGGTGGAGCGGGTGTCTGACGAGCCGGCCCCCACCGTCGCGTACCCCATCTCGCTCTCGGCGAAGACGAACAAGGCGCCCGTGCAGGCGCACGACTCGGCGCGCACCGCGGAGTCGCTGGCCCACGTACCCACGGGTGCCGACGCGCCGCCCGAGCCGGTGACGGTGTTGGACAGCACCGCGCGCCCGAGTGGAGGCCTGGCCCCGAGCGACCTGCTGCCCGCCTTTCGCGCCGACCTGGTGGTGCGCGCCGACAAACCGGGCCGCTTCTTGGTGGGCGATCGCGACGTCGGCACCTTCATCTCGATGCACGACTTCGAGCTGTCGCTGGCGCGGCTGCTCAACGGCAAGCGCACCGCGGCCGAAGTGGTGGGCACGGGTGAGCGCCTGGGGCTGCCGGTGACGATGGAGACGCTCAACACCTTCATTCAGCGCTTCCAGGCCAACGGGTTCCTCCTCCCAGTGGGCAAAGCGCCGACCGCGACCAAGGCCACCAGCACCTGGCGCAAGCGCCGCAAGTGGACCACCGGTGTGCGCGAGCTCTTTCGCAGCGGCATGCGGCTGTTGAACCAGGGGCGACCCGCCGACGCGAAGCCCTTCTTCAAGGCGCTGCTCGAGGCCGACCCGAAGAACACCGCGGCGAACGAGACCCTGAAGCGGCTCGGCGGCAGAACGCGCGCGCCCCTTCCCGCGCACCCGGAGCGGCCTCCGTCGAGCTCGCCGACACCCGTGCCGAGAGATCCGTCGAGACCCCCGGTGTGGTTCATGGTGCTGGTGGTGACGGGGTTGATGGCCGCGGGCGCGACCGTGTCGTGGCTCGTGCTTTCCCTCGGTGATGACGACCCGCCCGAGGTGCTGCCGCCGCCGCTCCCCGCCGTGCCCGTGGCGCTGCCGGAGCTCGACGCGGGCCCGCCGCAGCCGCACGTCTGGGTGAGCCACGCGGTGACGGTGCAGGCGCGCGCGCTGGCCGACGTGGTGGCTCCGGCGAGCGGCCGCTTCTGGCCCAACCCGGTCGACCGCCGCGACGTCACCGTGGGGAAGCCGGTGGGCAGCCTGCGCCGCACTGCGACCGGCCTGCGCGACGCCATCGCCGGGGCGCGCCGGGTGGTGACGGAGCTGGAGGCCGCGAACGAAGACACCGACGTGCCCGACGAATCGCTCCAGCGCGCGAGAGACGCGTTGAACCGCTTGGTGAAGGAGAGCAACGCCAACTCGCCAGTGGTCGCGCCGGCCGATGGCCACTTCGTGCCCGAGAGCGAAGCGCCGTCGAACGTTGTCGCGGGGCAGCGGCTGGGCATCGTCGTCGACGGCACGACGTGGGCGGTGAAGGCCTCGTTCCCCGAGCCACCGGCGCCCGACGCGGTGTGCACCGTCTCCAACGGGCTCGACGGCGGCGTGGCCTCGTGCCTGGTCATCACCACCAGCGGCGCGGGGGCGGCGACCGACGTCAGCGCACACGTGGCGGTGTCAGACGCGCCGTGGCTCGACGCGTCGATGCCAGTGACGATGCAGCTGACCGGGCGCTGAGCGCTGTTTCAACGCGACGCGGAGTGCTACTTCACCGCCCGCAATGTCGAGACCGATGGCCCTCGCGGCATGCCTCACCCTCTCCTGCGCCCGCGCGCCCGTGGTGGCGTTGGCGCCCGACGACGTGTGCACCGGCACCACGCCGCTGAAGCCCGGCGCGCCCGGCAGCCCTGACAACCTCATCCCCTCGAGCGTGAACCCCAACGGCGTCAGCGAGCTCTCGGCGCTGATGCGCGTCTTCGTCGACGACATGCGCGCGGCGCGGACGGCCGTGGAGCGCGGGGCGCCGGTGCCGCCGATGTGGGCCCGTCACCGCAAGGTGCGCTGCGCGTGGCCGAGCGAGCTGAGCGACCACACCCCCAGCTTCGACGCGAAGGCCGTGCTGTACCTCGACGAGCTGAAGAACCTCGAGTCGAACCCCGCCGACCCGCGCCAGGCCTACGAGTCGGTGCGGGTGGGCTGCGTCACGTGCCACGAAGAGACCTGCGAAGCCCAAATGGACCTCGTCGACAGCCTCAGCCTCTCCGCCTCGGCGCGGTAGGCTTTCTCGCGGCAGCGGCAAAATTTCTTGCACCTGGCGGCCGCCCGGAGCGTCATGCGCTCATGGAGCGACGGCTCATCTTGGGTGCGGTACTGGTGCTGGCGGCGTGTCCTCCTCCGGAGACGACCGCCGGGCCGCAAGGTGACCCGGGCCCCACGGGACCGACTGGCTCCACCGGGACTGCGGGCATGGCTGGGCCGATGGGCGCCACCGGAGCCACGGGCTCCACGGGAACCCAGGGGCTGCCGGGAGCAACAGGGCCACAGGGTGTGCAGGGGCCTCAAGGCGCGGTGCTCACCGTCGACGGCGGCGTGGTCACCGGCCCTCCAGGCGCGGCAGTGCTCGTGACGTTGGTGGGCGTGGGTACCCCTCCGTGCCTCGCGGGCGGCGTGCGCATCACCCAGCTCGTCGACGGCGGCGTCACCCACCTCTGCAACGGCGAAACAGGCGCAGCGGGAGCGACGGGCGCCATGGGACCCACGGGCGCCGTCGGAGCGACAGGCGCGATGGGCAGCACCGGCGTCATGGGTGCAACGGGTCCACAAGGCGCGACTGGCAGCATCGGCCCAACGGGGAGCATCGGCCCGACCGGTGCCATCGGTCCCACCGGCATCGGGACGACTGGAGCGACGGGCGGCAACGGACCGACGGGTCCCACCGGTCCGACCGGCAGCGGCAGCGCTGGAGCCACGGGCAGCACCGGGCCGAGCGGCGCGCAGGGTCCCGCGGGAGCGACGGGCGCGGTGCTCTACCTCGACGGCGGCGTGGTGTTCGCCAGCAGCACGCTCTCCTTCGCGGGCTTCACCGCGACCACGTACACGGGAGACCTGGGCGGCGTTGCGGGCGCCAACGCGAAGTGCGCGGCTGAATTCGCCAACTCGTATTTCTGCACCCTCGGCGACTACCACCTCACCGACACCACCGTGGCGCCCGGAGGCAACGGCGCGTGGGTCGACTTGAACCGCGGAGCCCGGGGCATGAGAGAGACCTCATCGTGCCCCTCGGCGGGCGCGTGGACGTCGAACATCTCCGGCGCCTTCGGAGGAGCCCTCACCCCCACCGGCAGCTCCGCCAGCACGAGCGGCTGTCAGAACCTGAAGCCCCTCACCTGCTGCCGACGGGTCCACCCCACCCTCTTCCGCGGGTTCACCACGGTGACGTCAGACGGCAACCTCGGGGGCGTGGCCGGCGCCAACGCCACCTGCAACGCGCAGTTCCCCGGCTCGTTTTTCTGCACCATCGGCGAGTTCCACGACTCGAACACGTCGGCCGCGCCCGGAGGCACCGGCGCGTGGGCGGACCTGGACCGCAACGCGTCAGGCCAGCGCGAGACCACCTCGTGCACCATGAACGGCACGTGGACCACCAACAACTCCAGCACGTTCGGCGGCGCGTTGACGCCCACCGGTGGCTACTCCGGCACCAGTGGCTGCCAGAACGTCAAGCCCCTGGCCTGCTGTCAGCGGCGGTGACGCACAGAGCGCTGGAGGCCATGCGACGCGCCTTGGTACGGTCTCGCGCATGAAAAAACACCCCGCCCGCAGCGCCCTGCTTGGTGAGCGTCATTCACGCGCGATGCTGCTGGTGTGCGCCACCCTCATCGGGTGTGGCGGTGGGCTCGAACCCGCGGTGGACGAGGTCTCGAGCTCGACCCAGGCGCTGTCGCCGACTCCAACGCCCGACAGCTGCCGCGCCAACGGCATTTGTCACCAAGCGTGCGCGAAGACGTTGGTCACCACCAACGACAACGCCGGGTGCCTCAACTACTGGTACCGACTGCCGGCCACGTACAACCCGGCCAAGCCCGGCGGCTACCCGGTCATCATGTACCTCCACGGCTCCGGCCAGCGCGGAGACGGCTCGGCGCTCGACACGAACTACACGAAAATCACCACCGACGGGCCACTGCGTGAGGTGAAAGACGGCCGGTGGCAGGTCTCTGGAGTCGATCGCCACGACGCAATTCTCATCGCCCCCCAGACGCCCACCTCGCGCTCGGGTGACAACCACCCCGCACACCCGGCCAACGGCCAGCAGAGCTTGCAC
>JAEUJT010000045.1 GCA_016793525.1 Archangium sp.
GACGGCGAAGGCGCTCAGCCCTGCGCGGCGGGTGAAGGGAACCTCCGTCGCCCAGCGCTGCACGCCGCCGAACACCAGCGCCGGCACCATCACCACCGCGGTGAGCACGACAAGGCCGCCGGCGATGGCGCCGACCGCGAACGCCGGGCCCATCTCCGCCAGGAGGTGCCCCAGGTTCTTCAGCAGCCGAACGTCCTGCGTCACTGCCGGCGGGCGGGAGAAATAGAAGCGCAGGGCCGCGTGGTAGGTGAGAAACACGGCCGTCGCGGCGTAGAGGCCCACGGCTCCGGCCAACACACCGCGCCGCGCCCGCGTCGCCGCGCTCAACACCAGCAGCGCGAGCAGGCCGACGTACTCCGCAGAGACGCGGAACGGGTCGAGGTTCGCGCGACGGAGGGTGAGCGACTTCACGTATTCAACGGCGCTCCGCGCGTCGAAGCCGTACGCGCCGTGCGGGTGCTCGGTGGGGAAAAAAGGAAGCAGCGCCGCCGGTCGCTGGCTGAAGACGAAGCCGGGAATGAAGAGCGCCACGTCGAGCGCCAGCACGCCGGCACACAGCAGCACCGCGTGGCGACCCCGCATTGGGCTATTCGGGGGCGGCCGACTTCTGCATCTGCTGCGCGGCCTTCTGCATCTCCTCGGCCCACTTCTGCCGCTCTGCCGGCGTCATGTTCTTGAGCTTCTCCACGTCGATTGCCGAGCCGCCCAGCTGCATTGGGTTCACCGCGCGCCCGGGGCCGCCCGCGAGGCGCACCTCGCCCGGCTTCAAGTCGCGGGGACACGCGCCGCGGTGCGTGGCGGTGATGGTCACCTTCGACGTGGCCAGCCCGTGGCGGGGCGGGTCGAACGTCATCGTGTTCTCCACCGTGTACTTCGTCTGCGTGTTGCCGGTGAGGCGCCCCGCGGAGTGCACCGTGCCTTCATCGGTGGTGCAGGTGGCGTTGAACTCCAGGCCGGTGTTCGTCTTCTTCACGACGGGCTTGCCGCACTTCGATTTGGGGTCGCTGCCGATGAACATCTTCTGCTGCATCGCCTGGTCGGTCTTCTCGTTGACGCACTGCTGCATCTTCATGGGAGGCCGGCCCGTCGCGGCGTCCATCACCATCGATGTTTCCCACAGCCCCGGCTTGCGCTTGGGCAGCGCGTCGTCGGCGAAGGCGGCGGTGCCCACGGAGAGCGTGAGCGAGACCAGAGCCGACGTGAGACCGTGACGTGCAGAAGCCATGTGGAGCTCTCGGGGTGTGTGGGAGCGACGCATCCTAGTGCTACGTCACTGAGCGTGACCACGCGAAGTGTCATCGTCTGCGGGTTGGTGCTGGTGGCGGCGTGTCGCCGGCCGGAGAAATCGCTCGCCGACGCGGGCGCCGAGGCGCGCCCCAGGCCTCGAGTCAACGTCACCGTGTTGGCCACCAGCGACGAGACGGGCGCGTCCGCGCCGCGGGTGGCGGAGGTGTGGGCCGCGAACGAAGGGCACTGCCGCGACGGCGGGTGCCTCACCCTGGCGGTCTCGACGACCGGCCGCGCGGCCGACCGGTCAGAGGCGCTCGAGGCGTTGGGCGTCGTCGCGTCGTCAGCGCTCGCCGCGAACCTCGAGGTCGATGGGGGCGCGCCCGGCCACGTCGTCGTCGAGCGAGGCGGCGTTCGGTTCTACGTGTTGGGGCTCCGCGGGGTGCCCTCGGTCGACGGTGGCATCGACGAGCGGAACCTCATCGACACGCTGCAGCGCGACATCGTGCCCGCCTGGCGAATCGCGCCCGTCGCGGTGGTGGTGAGCGACGTGTGCAGCGACGTGTTGGCTCGAATTCTCGAGCGCCACGGCAACATGTGGCCCTTCCTCGTGACGGTCGTGGGCCGGGCGTGCGGGCCAACGCCTGCTCCGCGACATATTTTCGGCATGGTGCTGCTCGCGGCGCCCGACGACTTCACCGGCTATGCGAAGGCCACGTTGTCGCTCGATCAACGAACCGCGGCGTTGCTGCGCGCCGAGGCCGCCACGGTGCCGTTCGCGAGCCAGACCCCGCGCTGAAAGCGAAGCCGCGCGAAGTCTCGCGAGAACGAGAAGCACAACACCGCGACCCCAGCTGTAGGGAGCGCCACCGGAGCCGCGAGGAACCCGCCGAGCAGACACACCACCGCGGCGCTGTAGGCGTACCGGCCGAAGCGGCTGCGGTACTCGACGGCGGGGGTCTCCACCAAGACGGCGCGCGCCAACACGAGCGTGTACCGCAGCAGCCCGGCCACCAGCACCCACGGCGGAGCGTCGACGAGCGTCACCAGCGCCGCCGAGAGCGCCGCCACGAAGAACGCGTCGGTCTCGAGATCGAAGCGCGCACCGAAGTCGGAGGCTTCACCGCGCGCCCGGGCGACCCAGCCGTCGAGCCCGTCGAGCACCCAGACCGCGGTGAAGGCGGCGAGCGCGAGGAGCGGCTGTGGGCTGAGCGCTCCGGCCAGCACCAGCCCGACACGGGCGAAGGTGATGCCATTCGCCACGCCCACTCGCCCCGGCTGCCGCCCGAGCAGGAACAGCGCCGTCAACGCCCCCACGCCCACCACGGCCAACGGCGCGGCGGAGATGAAGGGTGTCAGCAGCAGCAGCGCCGTCAACGCGGCCGCGTGCGCCACGTTCCAGGGCGATGGCATGGGGGCGACGCATACCGGCTCAGGCGGCGCGGCGTCCAGGTGACTTCGACCGGAGGCGTCGGATACATCGTGCGCCACGATGCACGGTGTTCCGCTGGAGGCGTTGGAGTCGGCTCGTCGCGTTCACGCCCGGCGAAGCCCCAGTGTCACCGTGGCCTTCGCGGTCAGCGCCGACGGGTGCCTCGCTGCCACGCGTGGGTACCCCACCCCCATCTCCTCGCCGGCGTCGCTCGAGCTGACGCACCACCTCCGCGCGGTGCACGACGCGGTGTTGGTCGGCGTGGGCACGGTGCTCGCCGACGACCCGCTCCTCACCACCCGGTTGGCGCCGGGGCCCTCTCCGCGGCGCGTGGTGTTGGATTCGCGGCTGCGCACGCCGGAGACCGCGCGGCTGCTGACGTCGGGTGGCGCGCCTCCGCTGGTGCTCACCACGGCTGCGGCTTCACCAGAACGAATCGCGGCCCTCACCCGCGCTGGCGCACACGTCGAGGTGGTTGGGCGTTGCGCGAGCGGCGTCTCGTTATCTGACGCGCTCCGCGCCCTCGCTCGCCGCGGCGTAACGACGGTGATGGTCGAAGGGGGCGCCGCTGTGCTCGACAGCTTCTTCAGCGATGGCCTGGTCGACTTCGCGGTGCAGACCGTGGCGCCGCTGACGTTGGGGCCGGGCGCGTTGCAGCTCGGCCGCTCGACGCAGCAGGCGTTGTCGCGGTGGGTGCCGCAGCAGTTCTCGCTCGGGCCAGACAGCATCGCGGTCGGCACCTGGAGCCGTGAATGAAGGCGCAGGTGGT
>JAEUJT010000055.1 GCA_016793525.1 Archangium sp.
TGTCGCGTCCGCACGTCGTCGCGCAACTTCAGCAGCGTCGAAAGTCGCTCCACTCCCGCGGAACCCGTCACGGGTGGGAAACCGACTGCCAAGCTCTTGGAGAACGCCGCCGCACACGCCTCGAGCACGGCCAGCGGCGCCGCAGTTGAGCGGGCCTGGTCGAACAACGCCAACAGCGCGTTGAGCCGCGTCGGAACGTCGCTCGGCGTTTTCGCCTGCAACAGCTCCGGCGTGGCGGCCTTGAGCAACACCTCATCGATGCGTTGGGCCAGCGCGATGGTGACTCGCGCATCGCGCGCCTGGCGCCGGTACATCAACAGCGCGGCGACTCGCTCGAGCGGCGGTGTCCCCACCGCGGCGACAAGCTGATCGAGCTTCGGGCCCCACTCGCCTTCGACCAACGCCTTGCGTTTGTCGCGCACCCGCTCGAACTCGAAGTCCATCATCGGGCGCTCGTTCAACGCCGCGGTGTACGAGCGAACGGCCCGCGCGGTGTTCCCCTCGGAGCGCGCGCGGTCGCCTTCTGCCTCGAGCGGCGTCGCGCATGCGGAAGCAATGAGGACCGCAAGCACCGAGACGAAGGTGCGGCTCGTCGCAGGGAAAATCAGCGAAGGTGATGTCGGCGCGCGGCGTGCAGATGTCGGCGCGCGGCGTGCAGTGGGGCGGGTGTGCATGGGGCCACCCCAGTGTCGCCCGACTCTCACGGCACCAGAACAGCAAATACCTTCGACGAGCTCGACCTGTTCATCACGAAGCGCCACCTCCGGCACCATGGTGGCTGCCACCCATGGCGGCTGGGCGGCGAGACCACCAGTCATTGTCAGCCCGAGCCGGGCCTTCAGGGTGCCACCCGAGGCGAACAAGCGGCGCGCGTCACATTCGGCGGCAGGCAGCTACGCGAGCTTCTCGCACTCGGCGGCGCAGGCCTGGCACGACTCCATGCACGCCTTGCACTCCACGTGGTGATTCTGGTGCTTCTTGCACGCCGCCTCACAGTCGCGGCACGCCGCGGCGCATACCGCCGCCAGCGCCTTGAGGTGCTTCGAGTCTTGCCGCGCGAGCTGGGCCAGCGACTCGCAGAGCGGGAGCATCTGCCGCACCGTCGCCGCGCACTCCGCCATGGACTTGTCGCCGCTCGAGAGCGTGCGCACGCAATGCTCGAGGCACGCCTCGCCCGTCGAGAGACACTTCTCTGCGGCTTCGATGAGGGCCTTGTTGCCCATGGCCGGCGCACCGGCGACCGTCGGCGCGGCAGCCTTCGCCGCTTTGTCTGCCAGCGACACAGCTGCGCTCAACGCCACCACACCACCCGCTGCCGTCAACACATCACGTCGGTTCATGTGCTCTCCTGGAAAGTCGAGATTTCACCCTTCTAGGCACGAGCCAGCTGAGCGTGACGTCATTTCAGTACGGGCGACGCGTGCTGACGCTGCGCACACATCGTCACCGGCTGCGGCGCGTACTTCGGGAGCGCCGGGTGGTTGCACATGAGGAACCACGTTCGCTCGGTCTTCACGTCGCGCAGGTACGCGCAGCCGTGGCAGAGGCTGGTGGGGAATGGGCGCTCCAAGCGCTCCAGACGCTACGCCAGCTGAAAGTGAAACACGCGGTCGACGGTCGAGCGCCGCACCTTCGCCTCGGCTTCGAGCACCTCGAGATTGCCGACCACTTCAGACAACGTGAGGAA
>JAEUJT010000062.1 GCA_016793525.1 Archangium sp.
CCGACGGCCGGGCTTGATGCTGGCCACCGTTCTCTCCCGGCAGCGTCGAATCGGAGCCTCGTCGTCAGCGCAGCGTCGGAGCCAGCCGCTCGGCCACGCCGGCCACCGTCAGCCGCTCCCGGTCGTCTCCGAGCCAGGCGAACAACCGCCGCAACCGCTGCAGCTTCTCGCGCACCGGCACGCGGAGGTCGCGCTGACGCGCCACGAGCTGCGCGGGCACCCCGTCGCTCGCGTCGAGCACGTCGATGGCGTGGAGCTCGAAGTTGAACAGCTCGTCGCCTCGAAAGCGGCGAAACGTCTGTTCCACCAGCAGCCACGGAAGTGAGGTGGCGAAGGTGCCGATGAAGGGCACCCGGGCCACCGGCGTCACCGCCATCGGCAGCTCGATCAGCTTCGCCGAGCCCCGGCGGTACGGCGCGGCGAGATCGGGCCGGTACGGAATACGCGGGGCCCCGAGCACCGACGGAGAGTCGAGCAGCGCCGCCGACGGCCGGCCAGCAACCGACAGCGCGCCCATCACCAGCGCTTTGGCCGCGTAGTACGGCGCCGCTGGGTAGGTCGACGAGTCGTAGCGGTAGCCCCGCGCCTCCACCGCTTGCAGCAGCGCCGGCGACAGCGTGTACCCCGGCGCACGAAAGCCCACCGGCCGAACGCCGAGGTGCTCCACCATCACCTGCTCGGCGCGGGCGAGATCGTCGGCGATGGCCGCCGGAGACGCGCGCGACAGCCGGTAGTCGTGCGAAAAACTGTGGCTCGCCAGCTCAACGCCGGCGCCGTGAGCCCGCTTCAGCGCCGAGACCAACGCCGGCGCGCCCAGCTCTCCGCCGACCACGAAAAACGTCGCCGGGGCCCCCACCACATCGAACAGCTCGAGAAAGCGGGGAATCGCGGTCGAGGCCACCAACCCGCGCGCCCGCTCATCGAGCAGATCGACCGGGAGCCCGTGTATGCCGCAGTAGTGCGTCAGCGAGTCGAGATCGACCGAGATGGCGGCGAGGCGGCTCACTCGCCCCGCACGCGAATCACGTACACCAGCCGCGCGACCTGCTTCAGCACGTTGGGCACGCGGCGAAAGAGGTGGATCGACGGCTGCCGCTTCTCGTGCAGCTGAATGGGAATCTCGCGAACCTCGAGCCCCTCGCGCCACGCCCGCACCACGAACTCGCTGGCGAACACGTCCATGTCGACGACGCACTTGGAGATCACCGGCAGCAACCGCTCTCGCCGAAACGCCTTGAGGCCGTGGGTGTCGGTGCCCTTGAAGTCGAGCGCCAGCCGCAGAAGGCCGTTGTGCATGCGCGTCGCGACCCGGCGCACCAGAGGTCGATGATCTGACGCGCCCTTCGCGGCCTTCGAGCCGACGATGAGATCGGCGTCGCCGCGCTCCAACCGGGGAATCGCCTGATCGTAGAAGACGAGATCGCAGAGGTCGATCTCGTCACACACCACCAGATCGCCGCGCGCCTCGAGAATGCCGCGCTTCAGCGCCGAGCCGTAGTTCGGGGTCTCGGAATGGAACCAGCGGAGCCGCGGGTGCGCCGCGCAGAGCCGCTCGAGAATGTTCGGGGTGTCGTCCCTCGAGCCGTTCTCGGCGAAAATGATCTCGTAGTCCCAGCCGCGCTCGTCGAGCCCAGCGCGCAACTCATGCGCAGCTTGCTCGATGATCGCCGCCTCGTTGTAGACGGGAATGACGACTGAAAGTTGACGCGCGGATGAGGCCATGCCGAACGGGCGATGCGCCTAACACGACGCTTCGCCAGCGTCACCCTGTGCAGTAGTCTCCCCGGCTCCTCCACGGGAGTCTCATGAAAGTATCGTGTCCCTCGTGCAATGCCACGCTCACCATCGACGACAAGAAAATCCCGTCGGGTGGCGCGCGCATCAAATGCCCGACCTGCCAGAACGTCTTCCCGGTGCGGCCGCCTGCGGCCTCGTCGAGCGTGCCGCTGCCTGGCGCCGCTGATGGAGGCGGCAGCGTTCCCCTCCCCGGCGGAACCTCGGCTGGAGCCAGCATTCCGCTCCCAGGGGCCACCGGAGGGGGCGGAGGCAACGATGCCGTTCCTCTGCCTGGCGGCACCGGCGGCGCCGCGTGGGACGAATCCCCCCTCGAGCAGTCGAACGCCATTCCCGGCGCGCTGACCTCGGCCGCGCCGCCGTCGAACGTGCACGTCTCGCCTGCCCAGGGCCAGCGCACCACTCAGGTGCCTGGCTATGTCCCCCCCGACGACGGAGGCGGCGCGGTCCCCCTCCCGGGCGCCTGGGGTGACGAAGCCGTCACCCGCATCGGTGAAGCCCCGGCCCACGTCGCGGCCGCAGCCGCCGCCACCGCGCAGCACAGCGCCTGGGACGACGGCATTCCCGCGTCTGAGCCAGTGCCCCTTCCCGGCGAGGCGGCCACCGGTGTCAACGCCGCGCACAACCAATGGGCCGACAACCCTGCCGATTCGTCGAGCGCCGATGCACCCGACGCCTCGGCCGACGTGATGGACGTCGACTTGAGCACCAACTTCGGGTCCGCCAGCGCCGCCGGAGTGCCTCTGCCCGGTGCGGCCGTGGCGCACGGAGGCAGCGTCCCGCTCCCTGGCAGCAGCGATTCGGTCTCGTTTGACATCTCCAGCCCGTCGACGGTGGTGACCCAAGATCCACCCGAGGCCAACGCCTTCGACTTCTCCGAGCCGCCACCTCCGGCGCCCGCAGCGCCCCCCGACGCCGGCGCGTTCGACTTCAGCGACCCGCCGCCCCCGCCGCCGGCCGCGGCACCCGACGCGGGTGGGTTCGACTTCTCCGAGCCACCACCGCCGGCCCCCGCGGCCGACGTCGGTGGTGGCGCGTTCGACTTCAGCGACGCCCCACCGCCCCCACCTCCAGCGCGGGCAGCGGCTGACGCCGACAACTTCGAAGCCGACTTGTCGATGCCCATACCCGCTCCGGTGTCCGCGCCATCGGGGCCGGTCGACGGGCTCGAGATGTTGTCGTTCATCGACGACAGCGCGCGCGAGGCGGGCGCCCCCGCCGAGACCGCCTCCGACGACGGCAGCGCGGCGCGCCGGTTCCACATCAAGCGCCGCAGCGGCAAGATCTTCGGCCCTTTCGAAGAGGCCGTGATCGGCAAGATGCTCGAAGACGGGCAGCTGCTCGGCAACGAAGAGATCTCCCCCGACGGAGAGACCTGGCAACCCATCGGCGCCGAGGCCTCGTTCCAGGCCGTCATCTCCAAGCTGATGGAGGGCCCCAGCCGCGTCGCCAGCTCGGCCTCCAGCATCGCCGCCGCGCCGGTCATCGAGGAGTCCAAGGCCCAAAAGGGCCCCTCGATGGACCGGCTGAAGCAGCTCTACGAAGGCCGCATGGCCGCCGTGGCCGTGGTCGAGAGCAAAGAACCGGTCTCGATCAAGAAGCTCGTGCCCTACATCGCCGCTGGTCTGGCGGTCGCCATCTTCCTGGGCATCGGTATCTTCGCTGGGGTCGGAACCCGCTACGGCTTCTTCTTCTTGAAGAAGATCTTCCCGTCCACCATCAAGGCCGATTCGCGCGAAGGCGGGTACCTCCAGGCCGCGCGCAACGGGTTCGCCCGCGACACGTTCAAAGACTACCGGGCAGCGCGCGATCAGGCGGCCCAGGCCCTCCAAGCGAAGGAGTACCCCGAAGCCCGCGCGGTGTGGGCCCAGGCCGTGTACTACCTCGCGCGCAAGTACAGCGCCGCGGGCAACGACGTGGCCACCGCCGACGCCGAGCTCGATAACATCGTCCTCATCGGGGAGAAGCACCCCGAGGTGCTCAAGGCCAACGCGGGCCACGCGCTGGTGCAGAAAGACCCCGCGGCGGCCCTCGCGTTCATCGACGAAGCGCTGGCACACGAAGACAACCAGAACGATCAAGAGCTGCGCTTCCTCCGCGCCGAGGCCCTGCTCGCCCAGAAGCAGCTCGACCAGGCGAAGGCGGAGTACGAGCAGATCCTGAAGACCAACGCCAAGTCGCCCCGCGCGCTCCACGCGCTCGGGCTGATCGCCGCGGCGCAGAAAGACACCGAAAAGGCGGCCGAGCGGTTCAGCGCGGCGCTCGAGGCCGAGCCGCTCCACGTTGGCTCCGCCATCGAGCTCGCCGAGCTCTCGCTGGTCAAGCGCGACATGAAAGCGGGCCAAGCGGAGATCGAGAAGGCTCTCGACGCGAGCGGCCGTGAGCAGCTGGGGCCGGCGGAGCTCGGCAAGGCCCTCGCCATCAAGGGCAGCTTCATGGTGCTGGCCAACGCCACCGCCGACGCCGTGCCGGTGTTCGAGGAGGCCCTCAAGTCAGACCCGACGAACGCCTTCGCGCAAGCCCACTTGGCGCACACCTACATTCAGCTCAACCAACCCGAGAAGGCGCTGCCGCTCTACGAGTCGGCGAGCCGCTCGGTGCCCGACAACCTCGACTACACCCAAGGCTACCTCGGAGCGTTGATCGCGCTGGGCAAGATGAACGACGCGGTGAAGGTGGTGGAGTCCGCCAACCGCGTGTTCCCGGGCAACGCCGCGCTGGCGTACCTCTCGGGCCGGGTCAGCGACGCCCTCGACAAACCGAAAGAAGCAGAAGACGCGTACAAGCGCGCGATCGCCGCCGACGCCAACATCGCCGACGCGTACCTCTACCTGGCGCGGCTCTACATTCACTTCCACCGCTACGCCGAGGCGAAGCCGATTCTCGAGCAGGGCCTCGAGAAAGATCAGCACAACGCCTCGCTCCACGTCGGCATGGGCGAGCTGGCCTTCTTCGAGCGAGACCTGAGCCGGGCGCACGCCGAGTTCCAGCGCGCGACCGAGGCGAACCCGAACCTCGCCGAGGCGCTCCTGGGCCTGTCGCGCGTGGCCATCGAGCGCAACGAGCACGACGCGGCCCTGTCCAACGTAGAGAAGGCGCTCACCGCCAACCCGCGCGTGCCCGGTGGGTTGCTGCAGAAAGGCATCGTGCTGTGGAAGCTGGGCCGCCTCGATGAGGCCGTGAAGGAGCTCGAGCAAGCGAAGGAGGCCGAGCCGCGCAACGTGCAGATCGTGGTGACCTTGGGGGCTGTCGAGTTCGAGAAGGGCGAATACACCAACGCGCTCAGCCACCTGTCGAACGCGATTCTGGCCGACAACGTTCCGCCCGACGCGTTTTTCTACATGGCGCGGCTGAAGAACGCGAAGAACGAGCACAGCCAGGCCATCGAGAACATGAAGCGGGCCATCGACTACGCGGGCAAAAACCCCGTCTACCACTATTGGATGGGCCGCATCCTCTCCGACGCCAAGAAGAGCGAAGACGCGGTCGCCGAGTGGAAGCTCGCCATTCAATACGACCCCCGCTACGCCGACGCGCTCGAGGCGATGGGCGGGGTGTACTTCGACCAGAATGACCTGAAGAAGGCGACTGAGCTCTACAAGCGGGTGCTCGACGTCGACCCCAAGCGCACCAGCGCGCGCGCGGCGATCGGCGACGCCCAGATGAAGCTCGAAGACTGGGGGGGCGCGATCACCAGCTACACCCAGGCGATCGAAGAAGACCCCACCAACAAAGAGCTGTTGCCGGCGTATTACCGCCTCGGGCAGGCCTACCAGGAAAAGAACAAGATCAAAGAAGCGGTCGACGCATTCCGCAAGACGATCGAGGTCGACC
>JAEUJT010000070.1 GCA_016793525.1 Archangium sp.
GCGACGGCCGGCTGGCGGTGTTCATGCGGCTCGCCTGCGCCGACCTGGCCGATGAAGACCTGGTGGCGGTCGTGAGCTACCTGCGCACGCTCCCCCCGAAGAAGCACGCGGTGCCGGCCGACGAGTGGGGCGTCGCCGCCAAGGCCCTGTCGAGCCTCTTCGACCCCAAGCCGACGCCCGCGTTGACCTGGGTGCCGGCCGGCGGCGTCAGCGCCGAGCGCGGCGCGTACCTCGCCAACGGCCCGGCCTTCTGTGTCGACTGTCACACGCCGCGAGACCCGATGCGCGGTTTCGCGCCCAAGGGCCCGCTCTTCTCGGGAGAAGACCAGGGGCAGCCCGAGCACGGCGACCCGTCGTTCGAGCTGGTGGCGCCGAACCTCACCCCGGACCCCGAGACGGGGCACATGACGACCTGGAGTGAAGACGGCTTCGTGGCGCGGCTGCGGGGCGGGCGCGCGTTCCCCGAATCGACAATGCCGTGGGAGAACTTCGCGCGAATGACCGAAGACGACCTGCGCAGCATCTATCGGTACCTGCGCACCGTGGCCCCTGCCCGGCACGACGTCGGCCCCATTCGTCGCCCGACCGGGTGGAAGCCGCCGGCCTGACGCGATGACTTTCGGCCCGCTGCACCGTCTCACCAGCAGACGCGATTGGAGCCGCCTGAATGTCGACCGACCCTGAGCCCCTTCCCCCCGAGACCGCGCCGACGCGGCCGTCTGCGCCGAGGTCTCCGAGCGCCACCCAGCCGATGCCCGCCACCGGAGCGGCGCGGGGCACCACCTTGCCGATGGTGCGCTGGGGCGCTTCGGGTGCAGAGCTGCAGCCCAACGAGGCGGCGCGCTACGAGACGCTCGAGCTGCTCGGCGAAGGCGGCATGGGTGAGGTGGTGCGCGCGCGCGACAACGACATCGGCCGTGAGGTCGCGGTGAAGCGGCTGCGCGCCGATCTGCAGCACCCCGAGCTGTTCGCCCGCTTCGTCGAAGAGGTGCGCACCATCGGCCAGCTCGAGCACCCGAACATCGTGCCCATTCACGATGCCGGGCTCGACGCGCAGGGGTACTTCTTCGTGATGAAGCGGCTCGAGGGCGAGTCGCTCGCCGACATCATCTTTCGCCTCGACCGGGGCGATGCCGAGGCGCACACGCGCTGGCCCTTCGAGCGGCGGGTCGACGTCATTCGCAAGGTGCTCGAGGCGCTCCGGTACGCGCACGGCCGCGGAGTGGTGCACCGCGACATCAAGCCCGCCAACATTCTCGTCGGGCCCATGGGCGAGGTGTTTCTCCTCGACTGGGGCATCGCCAAACGCACCACCGAAGAGACCTCGACCGCGTCGACGCTGCCGGTGACAGTGGTGGTGAGCGCGTTTCAGACCCAGGCAGGCGCGGTGATGGGCACGCCGCTCTACATGTCGCCGGAGCAGGCGCGCGGGGAGCCAGTCGACGCGCGAAGCGACCTCTACAGCCTGTGCCTCACGCTCTACGAATTTCTCACCTTGAAGAACCCGTTCGCGCAGCACACCGACGTGGAGCAGCTGCTCCAGGCGGTGAGCACGCAGAAGCCGTCGCTGGCGAGCCTCGTGCGGAACCCGCACCAAGATTTCGTACCGATGGACCTCACCTGGGTGCTGGCCAAGGGGCTCGCGAAGCACCCGCTCGAGCGCTACCAGTCTGCTGACGAGCTGATCCGCCGGCTCGACGACCGCGCCGAGGGCAAGGTACCCATTCAGTGCCACGTCACCTTGGCCAAGCGCAGCAGCTACGAGGCGATGCGGCTGGTGAACCGCTTCCCCGTGCTGTTCGGCCTCGCGCTGCTGGGGGGCGTGGCGGCGACGGTCTGGGCCGCGGTGCGCTGACCCGAGCGCCGTTCACTTTCGCAGTTCACTTTCGCAGTTCACTTTGCGGCAGGCGAGTTGATGAAGTCTTCGACCCACCGCTGCGCGTCGGCGCCGATTTCAGCGAAGCGCAGGCCCATGCCGTGTGGCCTTCGCTGAACTTCAGCTGACGCCAAGTCGCTGGCCCACGCGACCGACGCCTTGGTCACCAGCGGTGGCTGCCCGTCGCCGAGCCGGAACCGCAGGTCGACCACGCTGTTGGCCGGCGGCGGCGTCAGCGTTCTCACCGCCACGCCCGTCTTGCTCAGGTTGTAGACGAACCCCGACGACCACTCGGCCTCACCCGGGTTGCGGAACTCGCACACCCGGTACAGGTGCACGCGCGGGTCTTGTCGCAGGTTCTCGCCCTCAAAGAATGCAGCGTTCACCTTGGCGAGCACGTCGCCGGCGCTGAGTGACTTCTTGTTGATGACCTCGTCGACGCCGAGCTTGCGGAGCTGCTCGTCGATGAGCGGCGTGTGCTCGACGCCCGACAGCACCACCATCGGCAGCGTCGAGATGCCGTGCGTCTCTCGCACTTTCTGGATCAGCTCCACGCCGCCGAGCCCCGGCATCACCAGGTCGACGACGCAGAGGTCGGGTCGGTGCGGGCCGGAGGTCAACATGGTGAGCGCCTCGAAGCCGGTCTCGGCGAAGACCACCCGGTACCCGGCGCGCTCGAGGAACCCGCCCACCAGCGTTCGGAAGAACCCGTCGTCGTCGGCCACCAGCACCGTCTTCGCCATCGGCACGGGCGCCGGGGCGGCGGTGTCTCTCTGGCGGCCGGCCCGAATCGCGTTCAGCTTCGAGACCACCTGGTGCACCCGCACCGGCTTGGCCAGAAAATCGTCGCCCCCGGCGATGAAGCCGCGGTGCACATCGCGCTCCGCGGCGGTCATGAAGATCACCGGCGTCTTCGCCAGGTCACTGTTGCTCTTGATGACGTGGCAGCACTCGTCGCCCGGGTCTTCGGGCATGAACAGGTCGAGAAAAACGGCCATCGGCTGGAGCACGGCCAGCAACCCGATGGCGTCGTGCGTCGAGGCGGCGGGCACCGGCTCGCACCCCGCGTGGCGAACCATGTCGCTGACCATCTCCCGAATGAGGGCATCATCGTCGACGACCAAAACCTGTTCTGACATTGGCACGGCGTCGACAGTACCAAGTCCCGCTCGACAGAGGCAGCGCTCGCGTGGTCAGCGTGCGTCGAACACCCACAGCACGCCGCCGCCGCGCACCAGCAGCTCGGTCGGCGTCTTCCACGCGAGCGAGCTGTGCACGTTGTCGGCGAGCGGGAGGTTGGGCACGCGGTGCCCCAGCAGCGCCCCAGCCGGAGGGCACCAGGTGGCCGCGCCCGCCGCGATGCCCCGGCAGAACAGCTGCGTCACGCCGTTGTCGCGCGAGAAGTAGAAGACCATCGAGCGCGCGGCGTACGGGCCCCCAGGCGGGTTGAAGGTGAAGAAGCCCACGCCTCGCGGCTCGTTGAAGACCGTGCCCAGCGCGCCGTCGACGTTCGAGGTGAGCGGGTTCTGCACGAAGCGCAGGTTCGCGCCCTCGACGAAATAGAGCCGCGCGGCGTCGGGGTCGAAGGCCATGTACGGCCACTGCACCAGCCCGCTCGAGCCGGTGTAGCCAGAGCCGGCGCCGACGCTCAGCGTCGCGGCCTGCACATCGGCTGGCCCGTCGATGTCGGCGGTGAAGGTGCGCGCCGCGCCGCCGATGACCGTGCGCGCCGGAGCGCCAGAGAAGGGGAAGTAGCGGATTCGGGGCGCCTCGGTGCACGACGCGCCCGCGCTCACCGGGCACCCCGTGCCCGCGAGAAAGACGCCGGTGTCGGTGACCAGCTGGGCATTCGGCCACTCCTGCACGTTCACCGAGCGAATGTTGGGCGCGACCGACCACGTTTGAGCCGTGACCCCGCCGGTGAGGTGCTCCACGGCGCCAGTCGCGCTCAACCGGGTCAGCGCCACGGGCGTCATCAGCACGGGCCGGCCGAGGGCGTCGAACGACAGCGTGGGGTGGTACAGCATCAGCGACTCAGCGTCTGAGACGAGGGTGCCTGGAGCCGGCAGCAGCACGGCGGTGTTCATGGTGCCCCACAGCACGGTGATGCCTCCGGGCCGCGTGGGGTGGGTGTCGGGCTCGATGCGGCCGAAGACGCCCGCGGTGCCGTCGGTGAAATACACCCCCGCGGGGAAGGTCTCTTGGTTGGGCGCGTCAGCGGGCTTCACCGCCACGGCGCTCACGTTCCACTGCACCCGCTGGCGGGTCTCTCCGGTGAGCGGGAGCGTGCCCAGCACGGTCTGGATTCGCCCTTCGCCGTCGAGCGTGCGGAGCCGGTACGGCCGCGTTGCGCCGATCAGCCCGTCGAAGAACAGCAGGCCTCCGTCGGGCCGCAGCTCGAGCTCTCCAATCGGCGCGAGGCACGGGCCACCTCCGTCGGTCACCGCGTCGAGCCCATCGAGCGTGCAGCGCCCTCGGCCGGTGGCGGAGAGGAACGTCGACACCGCTTCGGCGTTTTCGCGCTCCTCGTACGACGGTTGGAACTGCAGCAGCCGCCCGATGGTCGTGATCACCACCTGGCCTCTGGCGCGGTCGAAGACCATGCCCCGCGAATGCGAGAGCGCGCGCGGGTACGCGCGGCCGTCGAAGAAACGCACCGGGCCGTTGATGTAGCTGTCGTTCACGTACATCACCCGCTCGTCCACCGGGAGGATGCGTATTGCGCTCACCGCGCTGGTGGTGCCGAGCAGCGGCGTGGCGTTCACTTCGGCGCCGGAGACCACCGGCCCTCGCGTGCACGCCCCGGCCACGCGGGAGATGGCGCCCACCGATGCCTTGCCTGCGGAGTCGACCGTCTGGGAGGCCTTCATCAAGCGAACGCCGTCTCCGCTGCTGCAGCGCGCCAGGTAAAAGAGCGCGCCCTGAGCGTCGAACGTCCACGCGCCGGCGGTGACGACGGCGGCGGGCGCGGTCGGGGCGTCGCTGAAGTCGGTGCCCCCGCCGAGGTAGTGCCGCGCTGTCTTCGCGGCGAAGTCGATGGCCAGCAGCGCCGTCGCGCCGTTGAGCTGGCTCATTACGTAGGCCCGCCCGGCGGGGTCGAAGCCGAGCGAGCGCGTGCCTCCGAGGTTCACCAGCGTGGGCACACGCGGGAGCGGCGCACCCGGGGCCGTGTCGGAGAGGGCCGCGAGGCGGAACGCCAGCGAGCTGAGGCCCGTGCGCGCGTCGACCCGGTACACGCTGCCCAGCGCGGTATCGACGGCGTAGACATCTCCCGTCGATGGATCCACCGCGGCGAGGCCATTGGAGTCGGCCGAGCCCGCCACCCGCAGCCGCTTCGCGTCGAGGCCCGCGCCGCGCTCGGCGCTCTGGCTGCCGGCGTAGAGGCGCCACCGGCTCACGTTCAGCACGTCGGAGATGAACAGATCTCGCAGCCCCGCGCTGTCGCGCACCGCCGCCTTGAGCCGGAAGAAGGAGCCGGTCGGCGCCTCGGTGGTGACCGACACGGGCGCGCCATCGGCCCCCGCAGTGTACCAGCTGGCGTCGTCGAACGGCGCCTCCACGACCCGCTGGGAGGTGAGGTCTCTCCAGCTTCGGTTGTCTTCGGTGAAGAGCAGCGCGAGTGGCCTGGCGGGGAGCCCGTTCGGCGCGGTCACGGTCACCGTCACGCGCAGCGCCTCACCAGCGGCGAAGACGGTGGCCTCGTTCGACGGGTCTGGCAGCGCGCGGGCCACGTCGAGGGCCGAGATGACGGGCCCGCCCTGAACTGGCCCAGGGGGCTCCACGTCGTCTTCGCGAACGCAGCGCTCCTGCGCGCACACGAACCCCGGCGCGCACTCGCTCGCGGCGCGGCAGCTGAAGGTGACGGCGTCGAGGGCGAGGTGTGTTGGGCGGCACGCGCCGGCGAGGAGCACGGCGGAGACCGAGAGCGTGCCCGCGAGGCGACCCATGCGCCTACTGTACGCGGGCCGACGCGCCGCCGCCGGCTCCGCAACGTGGTGGACCGCCTGATCCACCAGCGGTTGAAAATTCGCCTGCCGCCGAGGCGCGTGTAGCGTTGCTGCAACAGGGTGCTTCACCCACGTCGCACGCCCTTGACGGTCCGCTCCACAACCTTCGCCGCACCACGCGAGAGCGAACGCTCTGCTCTCGAAGGGGAGAGTCATGCGCATCCACACCGCCGCCCTCGTGTTGTCAGCCGCCGTCTCCAGCGCGACGGCGTTCGCGGCGGAGCAGCCGCCCCGCCGCGTCTACGTGGTGGCCGCGGCGGGTGGCATGGCCGCGTCGCCCGAGCGGCAAGCGCTGCTGGCCGACTTCGAGGAACAGCTCCGCGCCGAGCTGCGCCGCCGAGGCGCGACGGTGGTGGAGCGCGCGGTGGCGTACGGCACCATCGTGCTCCGGCCGACGCTCACCATTGCGCCGCACGGGTTGACGCTGAAGCTGGTGGGGCTGCGCGCGAGCGATCGCCAGCTGCTCGGCGCCGTGTCGCTCAAGGCCGCGGGCTCCAACCGCGGCGCGCTGCTGCGGGCGATGGTGGCGCGGGCGTGCAACGAAGCCGAGCTGCTCGACGAGGGCAGAACCCACCCGGGGTGAGCCGCCCCTCGACTCAGCGCGGCTCGGGCGCTTTTCCCGTCACCATCGAGAGCCAGGTATGGCGCCGGTGGCGAACGCCGTCGGTGATCAGCCCAGCGACGTGCAGCAGCACCAGCACCGTCAGCACGTGGCTGATGACCTCGTGCGCCTCCTCGAGCCATTCTTCACCGAAATACGCGTCGAGGCCGAGCATCCACCCCGTCACGGCGAGGCCGGCGATGCAGGCCCATATTCCCCCGGCCACGAGCGCGGCCCAGCGGTTCGCCGCCACCGAGGGGAGGTTGCCGAAGGGCACCAGCCCCCGCCGGCCCCAGAGCCCGCGCACCACCATCGCCACCGCGCCGAGGTACCCCGCCGCGCGGTGCACGTCGCTGCCTTCTTCGAGCACGAGCAGGTTGAGCCCCACCACGAGCGCGAGCACCCAGTGCAGCAGGCGGGTGCCTTCGTCTCTCACTGTTTCTTTTCTTTCACCACCGCGCCGGTGACCGGGTTGAAATAAATCTCGACCTTCTTGCCGGACGGGTCCCACCCGTAGAGCTCGTAGCAGTTCGTCTTCGTCGTCTTGAAGACCTTGATTCTGTACCCCTTCTCGATGAGCGAGGCCTTAAACGCGTCGGCGTTTTTCCACGTCGACGTGTCTTCCGTGGTGCACTGCGGATCAGCCAGCGCCAGGCGGGCGACGAGGCACAGCGACAGCACGAGCAGGCGAGTCATGGTGAGCTCCGATGGGGTGTTTGAATTTGATTCGCAGTCGCAATAATTCATCTCGCACGCGAGCGCTACTGGGGACACGGGCGTCGAGGCTGGTTACAAGCGCGAGGTGGTTCGCCGCGCGTCACTCGTCGCTGGAGCGCTGGTCGTGCTGGCGTCGGCATGCGCCACGGCACCGCCCTCGCCCGAGGCGCTGCGCGTCGACGACCTGAAAATCGAAGGCACGAAGGCGCTCCGCGAAGGCGACGTCACCGACAAAATTCTCACCGGCGACCCCTCGTGGATTCCCTGGTGGGTGCCCATCGTCGGCAAAGTCGAGTGGTACGAGCCGAACGCGTGGCAGGCGGACCTGCGCCGCATCACCCGGTTCTACGAGGCGAACGGCTACTACCAGGCGCACATCGTCGACGACGTGGTGACGCCGACCAAGCCGGGTCACGTGAAGCTGCTGGTGCGCCTGCGCGAAGGCGAGCCGGCGCGAATCGCGTCGCTGCGCATCACCGGGGTTCCGGCCGAACACGCCGCCGCGGTGCTCGACGAATTGCCGGTACACGAGGGCGACATTTTTCTCGAAGACCGCTGGCTCGGCACCAAGGGGCTGATCGCGGCGCGGCTGCGCGAGCTCGGGTACGCGGAGACCGTGGTGACGGGGGAAGCGCTCGTCGACATCGAGGCGGCGAAGGTCGACATTCGCCTCGAGGTGGCGCCGGGCCTTCGGTACCGCATCGGGCAGATTTTCGTAGGCACCGAGGCGCGCGCGAAGGTGCCTGCGAAGTACCTCTCCCAGCACATCGCCGATGACCTGCGGCAGACCGATTTCTATTCGGAGTCGGCGCTCGCGACGGCGCAGGCGCGCATCTTCCAGCTCGGCGTGTTTTCGGCGGTGAAGGTGAACCGCGGCGCTCCGGAGCGCGAGGCGGGGCGGGTGCCCATCGTCGTCGACGTGCGCGAGGCCCCGTTCCGCAGCGTGCGCCTGGGCGGCGGCCTGGCGGGAGACCTCATTCGCCAAGAGGTGCGCCTCGTGGGCGAGTTCACCCACCGCAACCTCGGGCTCTCGAGGCTGGTGTCGAAGAACTCGCTCCTCGATCGGCTGACGCTCAAAGCGAAGCTCGGCTGGGCCTTTCTCCCCACCGTGTGGGACGTGGCGTCGGGTGCGGCGGGCGCGAAACACGGGCCCATCGCGCGGCTGTTGACCGAATACGAGGTGCCTCGGTTCCTCGGGCTGCGCACCGTGTCGCTGCAGACAGCGGTCGACCTGAGCCGCACCCTCGACAACGCGTTCGACTCGTACGGCGCCGAGAGCAAGGTGGGCGTCATCTGGAGGCCTCGGCCCGACCTCACCGTGATGCCGGCGGTCAACGTCAACGTCTACCTGCTCAACGCGCCCATCGGCCTCGCGTCAGCGGCGGTGTCGTCGGCGGTCGGCTGCCCGGTGTTGCCGGCGGCCTGCGTGGTGGCCTTTCTCGGCACCACCATCGAGCTCGATCGCCGCGACAGCCGGCTCGAGGCGCGCGAGGGCTTTTACCTGGCGCTCGACGTCGTCGGCGGCCTCTACCAGCGCGAGGTGGTGACTCCGTTTTTCAAGGTGACGCCCGAGGCGCGCGGGTACCTCTCGCTCGACGCGAAGAAGCGCTTCACCCTGGCCGGCAAGCTGCGCGTCGGCACGCTGGTGGCGCCCGGCAACGAGACCCCCATCGTCGCGCGCTACTTCAGCGGAGGCTCGCTGATGCGCGGCTTCAACCAGCGCCGCTTGTCTCCGCTCGTGGTGGTGCCAGGGCGAAAAATCGAGAACGGCGCGGTGGTCGACGACCCGAGCAACGGCGCCACGCTGCCCATCGGCGGGAGCGGGCTGGCCGAGCTCTCCCTCGAGGCGCGGTGGAATGTCTGGGGCGACCTGGTGTTGGCGGTGTTCAACGACTGGGGCTTGGTGACCGAGAAGCCGCTCGGCCCGGAGACCAACATGCTGAATGACCTGTTCAGCGCGGTGGGCATCGGCGCCCGGTACCGCACGCCGCTGGGGCCTATTCGCCTCGACTTTGCTTTCCGTCTCCCGATGCTCGGGGGCCCGCGCACGCCGGCTCAATCGGGCGCGGTGCCGGTGAGCTACGTCAGCAACGGCGGCTGCTTCGGCCTCGGCAACCCGACCCCGACGCCGAGCGTGATGACCGCGTCGTATTCGGGCGCGCCGGAAGACCGCTGCAGCTTTCACCTCAGCATCGGAGAGGCGTTTTGAAGCGCGCGCTCCGCATCGCCGGCCGAGCGCTGGTGGCGCTCCTGGTGCTGGTGCTCCTCACCGTCGGGTCGGTGTTCGCGTACCTCCAGACCGAGTCGGGCCAGCGCATGCTCGCGGCGCAGGTGCAGCGCCTCGCGGGTGACGCGCTCGCGGGGCGGCTGGAGCTGACGTCGCTGCAGATCTCCACCCGCTCCCTTCAGGTGAAGAACGTGAAGCTCTTCACCCCCGAAGGCGAGCTGGTGGCCGAGGTGGCGCAGGTCGACGTGGCGCTCCAGCTGGGCAAGCTCTTGGCGCGCGAGGTGAGCCTCTCCAAGGTGGTGCTGACGCGGCCCAAGCTGCACCTGCGGCACGACGAGCGCGGGTTGAACCTGATGCGCGCGGTGTCGTCGAAGTCTCCCTCTGCCGCGGCGGAGCCGTCTTCGCCCCTGTCGCTCACGGTGACGGTCGACGACCTCGCGGTGCACGACGGAGAGGTCGAGGTGGTGGCCGGTGAGCGCACCGTCGCGCTGCGCGAGCTGGGCATCGATGGCCAGGCCGCCGTCACCACCTCGCCGCTCACGGTGGAGAGCGCGCTGGTGATCAACGCAAAGGTCACCGAGCCGCTCCAGTCGACGCTGGCGGTGAAGGTGGTGGTGTCGAGCCCGAAAGGCGGCGCGCTCGCGGGGAACGTGGCGCTCACCCTCGGGGCGACGACGCTGCGCGTTCGCGGCGAATGGCCGCAGCTCGCGCTGGCGGTGGAGGAGGCGTCCATCGCGCCGGAGACGGTTCGCGCCGTGCTCCCGACCTGGCCGGTGAAGGTGCCGCTCGAGCTCGCCGGCGAGGTGCGCGAGACCGATGGCCGCCTCACCGTGCGCGCGGGCACAGGGGCGGTGCGGGTCGAGGGGGAATGGGCGGCCGATTTCTCCAGCGTGCCGCGGGTCGAGGTGAGCGCGCTCGACGTCGACCTCGCCGAGATTTTCGGCCAGGGCAAACCGTCGCTCCTCACGTTCTCGTTGAAGGGCGCGGTGCCGGTGACGGAGCCCTCGCGGCTCACCGCCGACCTGACGCTGTCAGGTCAGTGGGTCGCCGGGAGCCGGGGGTTGGCGAAGTTCGACGGGCAGGTCCGCGCGGTGGCCGGTGAGGTGCGCGTGCAGCCGCTGCTGCTCCAGGTTCCCGGCGTCGAGGTGCGGCTCGAGGGCAACGTCAACCCGAAGCACCTGCTGGTCTCCGGTCGCTTGACGGTGTCAAGTCTGGCCACGCTCGGCGCGGCGCTGAAGGAGTTCACCGGCTCCGCGCCTGAGCTCGCGGGCTCCGGGCAGCTCGAGCTCTCGGCGACCGGGCCCACCACCCACCCGGCGGTGAAGGTGACCGGGAGGCTGCGTGAGCTGAAGGTGGCCTCGGTGCGCGCCGCTGCGCTGGAGATCGACGCGCGGGTGCCCGACGTCACCAGGCCCTTCGACTCCGACGGCGCGGTGCAGGCGCAGCAGCTGGTGGTGGGCGGCACCACCCTGGAGTCGGTGAAGGCCTCGGTCGCCACACACGGGCGCGAGGTCGGCGCGGAGGTCTCCACCACCGGCCTCGCCGAGCTGGTGCTGCGCGTCGGAGGCACGTTGGCGGGCGACAACGAAGGCCTGGCGCTGACCCAGCTCGAGCTCCGCATGCCGGAGGCGACCTGGGCCCTGGAGGCGCCTGCCGAGGTTCGTTGGGGCAACGACGCCGTGGTGGTGACGCCGCTGGCGCTGCGTGCGGGCCAGCAGCGATTGACGGTCGAGGTGCAGAAGCGCGGCGCGCGGGTGACAGCGTCGGCGAACGCGAGGGGCGTCAACCTGGTGCGGCTACCGAAGGTGCTCATGCCCGAGGCGTGGGGCCTGCGCGGGCTGGTCGACGCGGCGGTCAAGGTGAACGGCTCGCTCCCGCGGCCCGACATCGAAGCGCAGGTGTCGTGGCAGGGCGGGGAGGTGATGGGCGTCGAGGGGCTCTCGGCCTCGGTCGACGGCGCGTGGAAGAACCAGCGCGCGGTGGGCCAGCTGCAGCTCTCCAGCCCGCTCGGCCGCCTCGGTGGAACGGTCGACGCCGACCTCGACGCGCTGCTTGAGAAGCGCGACGCGCCCATCTCCGCGCAGCTCGGCGCGTACGATCTCGACGTCGGCACGCTGGCGATGGTGGCCAAACACCCGGTGCCGGTGAACGCCCGAGTGGCCATGCGCCTCGACGTCTCCGGGAGCTCCTTGTCTCCGCAGGTGCGGCTGTCGGTTGGCACACCGCTCCTCGAGGTCCAGCGCGGCGACGGCGGGTTGGTGGTGAGCGACGCGACGGTGACCGTGGCCTCGGGTGACGGCGGCCTGCTCGACGTGCGGGTCGGCGCGCAGGCCTACGGCGCCACGGCGACAGTGGCGGCGTCGACCCCGTGGACGCTGACCTCGCTGATGGAGAACCCACCGACGGCGGAGTCGGTGCAGCGCACGCCGCTCTCGGTCTCCGTCGACGTGCTGAACGTGACCCCGCGCGGCCTGAGCGAAGCGGGGCTCTTCGACGCGGCCGACGGCGGAGGCTCGGTGTCGCTCCACGGCGTGGTGTCGGGCACGGTGCTCGCGCCGCGCGTCGACGCCACCGTGACCGCGGCCGGGCTCACCGTCGGCCGGCTGGCGGAGATCGACGGGACCGCCACCATTCGTGCCTCAGAGACCGCCACCACCTTCGAGGCGCACCTCACCCAGCAGCGCCGCCAGCTGCTCACGCTCGCCGCCGAGATCATGGCTCCGCTCGCCCAGCTCCAGCACGTCGACCAGCTCGGCCCGGAGCGGGTGAATGTCGACCTGACGCTCCACCCGCTCGATGTCACCCAGTTGAACCTGCAACCAGGTGTCGAAAGTGCCTCGCGGGTCCGAGGCATCGCTGGCGCGGGGCTGACGGTGAGCGGCACGTTGGTGGCGCCGGTGTTCACGCTCAAGGGCTCGGTGACCGAGCTCAATGTGGGGCAAACCAAGGTGGGCTCGGCGCGCTTCGACGTGAAGGGCGAGAAGGGCGAGACGAAGGTGGCGCTGGCGGTGGGCGGCCTGGGGAAAGACCAGCTCTCGGCCCGCGGCACCGTCGGCCTCGCGCCCTCCATCGCGCTGTTGCGCACAGAGGTCGACGTGATGCAGGCGCCGGTCGACCTGGTGCTCGACTCGCGCAACTTCGACGTGGCGTTCCTCTCTGGTGCGCACCCGATGCTGCGCCGGGTCGAGGGGCGGCTCACCATGGCGGGCGCGGTGAAGGGCACCTTGGGCGCTCCGAAAGCGACGGGCGACGTGCGGTGGTCGCAGGGGCGCCTGGGCCTGTCGGGCTACGGCGACTACCGAGACATCGACCTCGAGGCGCACGCGACCAACAGCTCGTTCACGTTGACCCAGCTCTCGATGCGCTCCGGCGGCGGGAGCGCGAACCTGCGGTTCAAGGCCGACCGAGACGCGGCGCACACCTGGCAACTGGCGTCGTCGGGCGAGCTCGACCGGTTCCCCGTCATCACCGATGACCAGCTGCTCTGTTTCGTCACCATGAAGATGGAGCTCGACGGGACGCAGAGCGGCAGCCTCATCGACCTCCGCAGCCTCCGCTTGCCGTCGGTGGTGGTCGAGCTGCCCGACGTGAAGCGCAAAAATCTGCAAGACCTCGAGCGGTCTGACGACATCGTGCTCCTCCGCCCGGGCGCGGGAACCGCCAAGCGGCGCAGGCAAGACGCGAAAGACGCGGCGGCGGCGGGGGCGAGCGGCGGGCTGGTGGTGCGGGCCGTCATCGATGCGCCTCGGCACCTCATCGTGAAGGGCTCCGACATGAACATCGAGCTCGGCTTGGCCGACGGCTTCCGCGTCGAATACGCGAACGGGGTGCAGATGTTCGGCGAAGCCTCGGTGCTGCGTGGCCAGCTGTCGGTCATCGGCCGCGAGTTCAACGTGCAGCGGGGCTCGCAGGTGCGCTTCGCCGGGGCGGCGACGCAACCGTACATCAACGTCACCGCGCTCTACGTCAACGAGCGTGGAGGCGAGAAGACCAAGGTGACGGTGAGCGTGACCGGCAAGGGCAAGGAGATTTCGCTCAAGGTGTCGTCAGAGCCCGCGATGTCGGAGGCTGAGATTTACACCATGCTCGCCACCGGTCGGAAAAGCCTCCAGGCCGGCACGGGCTCCAGCATCTCGCCCAACCAGGCGGCGTCGGTGCTGATGAGCGCGGCGGCGTCGCAGCTGAAGACCTTCCTCGCCAAGGAGGTGCCCATCGACGTGCTCAACTTCGAGATCACCGACAACCAGAGCGTTCGCGCCGAGGCGGGCAAATACCTGACCGACTCGCTGTTCCTCGGGTACCAGATCAACCCCGGTGCGCGGCCCGAGCGCGGCGAGAACCCGCACACCGTGAAGCTCGAGTACCAGCTGCCGCACAACGTGAACCTCGAGGCCAACGCCGGCACCGCCCCCGCCGTCGGCGCTGACATCGTCTGGTCGCGCGACTTCTAGAGCTGAAGCGAAGACGAGGCCTCGGGCCGTCGCGACGTTACATCACCACGGAGAAGTTGAACGTCGCGTCGGGCGCACGCGCGGTCTTCGCGAAGGTCAGGGCCTCGTCGAGCTCGGCGATGACGTCGTCGAGGTCGTTGCGGAAGACCCCGAAGCGGGGCCGGTGTTGGCGCAGATGCGAGAGCAACGCCTCGAGCAGCTTCAGCGCGGGGGCGAGGTCACGCCAGGCGCCCTTCGTCGCCATGAGCTCGTTGGTCGACTCGACGCCCGGTGGCAGCTCGTCGTCGTCGCTCATGTTGAACTGGAGATCGGTGGTGTCGCAGAGCTCGGCGAATGAGCCCAGACCCAGCTTCGTGCCCAGCGTGTCGAGCGCGTCGGTGTGCCGGTGCAGGGCGGCTTTGTCGGAGTCGTCGGTGCGCACCGCTCCGCCCTCGAGGAGGTTGGCCCACAGCACGGTGCTCATGGCGCCTCCTCGAAGCGAATCTCGCCGCCGGGCAAGAAGTAGAGAATGTCCATCGCGCCGCCGGTGACGGTCGGCACGTGCCACGAGTTGGGCGGGTAGGTCACCCAGCCCTCGGGTCGGCCGTCGAAGCGCGGGTCTCCGTCGACGGCGAAGCACAGGTCGAATTCGCCGCGTGGGTGGGTGTGGCCGAGGCCGGGCCCGCGCATATGCACCACGTCGAGCGAGAAGCCTCCTTCGAGCGCCTTCGCCACCCGCCCGAAGCGCACGCCGCCGTTGTCGCGCTCCGCCAAGGTGCGGGCCTCCACGCCCTCACGCACGAGCCGGCGCAGCGCCGCCATCACCGGGTGCGACAGTGGGAACTGCGCGTTGAGCGCTGCCTCAGTTGGGCTGGTCGCGAGAAACGCCAAGAGTGGCTGCACCGCCTTCACCACGTCGTCTTTCGTCGTCATGCGGCGGTGTGTAGCGCACGCGTCGCGCAGAGGGAGGGGCCCGACATGGCAACGGCCCGACGAACTCCGGCCTCACCCACACCAACAGCGAGTCGCAGCCGTATTTCGAGGTCGACCGGCAGGCCGCGGTCCCCATTCAGAAGCTCGTCATCTTGAACACGGCCTCGATGAGTCGGCTCAACAGTACATTCGCCTTCAACGCCCCCATCACCGGCATTTTGTCGCTCGTTGAGCTTCAGGTGTTCTGAGCCGAATGCGGGAACGTGGCTACGGCACGTAGTCGAAGGTCAGTCGGCCCAGGTTGGTGAAGGCCGTACCGAAGCCAGTGGTGGTCGACGCCCCAGACGTATTGAGCCGCTGGAGCTCGTAGTACGTGCCGGTCATCGCGACGGTGGCCGTGGTGCACGTGCTGAAGAGGCTCAACGTGCTCTGGCGCGTGGGGTTCGTCAGCACCGTCGGGTT
>JAEUJT010000103.1 GCA_016793525.1 Archangium sp.
TCGTCGTGCGACTCTCCACGGCGGCCCCGTGAGCGCGCGCCACTACCTCTTGGTCGACGACAACGTCGCCTTCGCCGAAAACGTCGCCGAGATCTTGCGCGACGAGGGCGCCGTGGTGTCGATCTCGACCAGCGGCCTCGAGGCGCTGGAGCACGTGCGGCGCACCCGGTTCGATGCGGTGATCACCGACATGCGCATGCCGGTGATGGGCGGCGCCGAGCTGGTGCACGAGCTTCGGTTGATCGACCCCGACGTGCCGGCCATCGTGATCACCGCGCACATTCAGGAGGCCGACCTCGCCGTCGCCCGAGGTGAAGGCGTGCTCGCGGTGTTGCCCAAGCCGGTGCCCATTCGGCAGCTGCAGGCCCTCGTGTTGGCTGGGCGCCGCGGCGGGCTGGTGGTGGTGATCGAAGACGACCCGCATCTCGCCGACAACCTGGCCGAGCTGTTGAGGGGCCGGGGCTTCTCCGCTGTGGTCGCCCGCACGGTGGCTGAGGTCGAGCGGCTGATGGGGGTTCACCCGTTCGTGGCCCTGGTCGATCTCCGGCTCCCTGATGGGCCTCGCGGCGAGGTGCTGGAGCGGCTGGCGCGGCACTTCCCCGCGCTGGGGGTGGTGGTCGTCACCGGCTGCCCCGAGGCCCTGCCCCCGGGTGGTCCCGAGCGGGTGGTGTTCACCAAGCCTTTCGACAGCGAGAAGCTGCTCGCCGAGCTCGAGCGGCGGTACGGCGAGGCACGGCGGTGAGCGCGGCGCGCGTGCTGGTGGTCGACGACAACGTCAGCTTCGTCGACAACCTGCTCGAGATCCTCACCGACGCCGGGCACGCGCCGTTCGCCGCCGGGTCGTGCGCGGTGGCCCGCGCCGAGGCCGCCAAGGGCTTCGACATCGCCCTCGTCGACATGCGGCTGCCCGACGGGGAGGGCACTGGCCTGGCCATCGAGCTCAGGGCGCTCCAACCCGACGCGGCGGTGGTGCTGCTCACCGGGTATTCCACCGTCGAGGCCGCCGCCGCCGCCGTGCGCGCCGGGGCGTTTGCGTACCTCTCGAAGCCGTGCGCCACGCCGGAGCTGCTGCTGACCGTCGAGCAAGCCAGGCGCCAGGTGCAGCTCCAGGTCGAGAAGCGGGAGCTCGCCCGCCGCGCGCTGACCGCCGAGAAGCTCGCCGCCGTCGGCACCATGACCGCCGGGCTCTCCCACGAGATCCGCAACCCGCTCAACGCGGCCGGCCTTCAGCTCGCGGTGTTGGAGCGCCGCATCGAGCGCCTCGAGGCGGTCGAGCTCAAGGCCGCGCTGCTCGGGCCGCTGCACCTGGTGCGCGACGAGATTCGCCGGCTCGATCACCTCCTCGAAGACTTTCTGCAGCTCGCGCGGCCCCGTGAGCTTCTGGCGACGTCGGTCGACCTCTCGGCGCTGGTGGGCCGCGTGTTCGACCTCCTCGAGCGCGATGCCGAGCGGCGGGGCGTTCGGCTCGTGCGCCACCTCGGTGAAGGGGTGTGTGCGCTGGGCGACGACAACCGGCTTCGCCAGGCCGTGATGAACCTCGCCCTGAACGCGCTCGAGGCCTCTCCGGGGGGCGCGGTGACCGCCACCCTGGTGCGCGAGGGGCCCGACGTGGTGTTGCACCTCGACGACGCCGGCCCCGGCGTGCCGCACGACCTGCGCGAGCGCATCTTCGAGCCGTTCTTCACGACCAAGGCGCAAGGCTCAGGCCTGGGCTTGCCCATCGTGCATGCCATCGTCACCCAGCACGGCGGCCGGCTGTCGGTCGGTGACGCGCCGGCCGGAGGGGCTCGATTTACGCTGCGGCTGCCAGCGGCCTGAGGGCGCGGCACAGGTCGTGAATGGCCTGCGCCGGTGACCGCCGCGTTTCGAGCCGAACAAGAGGCCCTCACGTCTCGACGGGAGGCGATGGCGCGCCGAGGAATGTTGAGCGCGGCCGAGCAGGCTGAGCTCGCGGAGATCGACCTGGCCTTGGCGCGCATCGCCGATGGCCGCTACGGCCAGTGTGAAAGCTGTGGCGGGCCCATCGGTCGCGGTCGACTGCGCGCACTTCCCGATGCCCGGCGCTGCCTTCGCTGCGACGAGCGCGACGCCTCAGGACCCACGCTGAACGACCTCCCACGGAGCCGCCCATGAAGAAAATCCTCGCCGCCGTCGATGGCTCGACGGCGTCACTTCACGCCGCCGAAAAGGCCCTCGAGCTGGCGCAAGGTTTGCGCGCCGAGCTCACGCTCGTGCACGTCGCGTCACCCATCATCATGCCCACCGAGGTGCCCCTGCCACCGGTCATCGACCTGCGTGAAGCGGCGCTCGCCGAAGGCGCCGCGGTGCTGCGGGCCACCGAGCGCGCCCTCGAGGGGGCCACGGTGAAGACGCTCAACCTCTTCGGGCCGCCGGCCGAGACAATCGCCGACGCGGCGCGGGGGTTCGACCTGGTCGTGGTGGGAAACAAAGGGCGAGGCGCGGTCTCCCGCGTGCTGCTCGGCAGCGTCGCCGACCGGCTGGTGCACATCTGCAGGTGCCCGGTGCTGGTGGTTCGCTGATCCGCGCACCCGGCAGTACGCGCCCGGGCCGGCGGTCGACGCAGAATTTGCGTCGAAAACACTCGCCGTGCCCTGCACGCCCTTTGCTATCAGCGACGCATGCCCCACGAGCGCATCCTGGTCGTCGACGACGAACCGAACGCGCGTACCGCGCTCAAGATGCTGCTGGCCGAAGAGGGGTACGAGGTGGCCGAGGCAGCCGATGGGGCAGAGGCGCTCCAGGCGATGGAGCGCTTCGCTCCCGCCGTGGTGCTCACCGACGTGCGCATGCCCAACCTCGACGGCCTCGCCTTCATGCAGCAGGCGCGCGCCGCGGGGACCGACGCGGTGTTTGTGGTGATGACCGCCTTCGGCACCATCGAAATGGCGGTCGAGGCCATGCGGGCCGGGGCCGAGAGCTACCTGGTCAAGCCGCTCGACGTGAAGGCGGTGCTGGTCGTGTTGGAAAAGGCGCTCGAGAAGCGCCGGCTGACCCGCGACGCCGAGCAGCTCCGCTCGCGGGTGCGGGAGCGCTTTCGCATACCCAACATCGTGGGTGACGCGCCCGAGCTGCAGGCGGTCTTCGATGTCATCACGCGCGCGGCTCCGACCAAAGCCACCGTGCTGATTCTCGGGGAGTCGGGCACCGGCAAAGAGCTCGTGGCTCAGGCCCTCCACGAGGCATCGCCGCGGAAAGACAAGCCCTTCATCAAGGTGAACTGCGCCGCGCTGTCGGAGTCGCTCCTCGAGAGCGAGCTGTTCGGCCACGAGAAGGGCTCGTTCACCGGCGCCGCCGGCCGCCGCGAGGGCCGCTTCGAGCTGGCCGATGGCGGCACGTTGTTCCTCGACGAGGTGGGAGAGATCTCGCTCTCGCTCCAGGTGAAGTTGCTGCGCGTACTGCAGTCGCGCGAGTTCGAGCGGGTCGGCGGCACGCAGACGGTGAAGGTCGATGTGCGGCTGGTGGCCGCGACCAACCGAGACCTGGCCGCCGAAGTGAAGGCCGGGCGGTTTCGTGAAGATCTCTACTACCGGCTCAACGTGGTGGCCGTGACCCTGCCGCCGCTCCGGCTGCGCAAGGGAGATCTGCCCGCGCTGGTGAGCCACTTCCTCGAGAAGTTCACCAAGGCCTACGGCAAAGAAGTGAAGGGCCTCGCGCCGGGCACGCTGAACGCGTTGCTCGCCCACAGCTGGCCGGGCAACGTTCGAGAGCTCGAGAACGCCATCGAGCGCGCCGTGGTGCTGACGCCCGGAGATCAGCTGACCGCTGACGATCTGCCCCCGTCGTTGAGCGGCCCCCGGGCCCAAGAGCCGTCGGCCAGCGGCTCACTCATTCCCGGAGCGAGCATGGCGGTCATCGAGCGCGAGGCCATTCTGAAGACGCTCGAGTTGGTGAACGGCTCGACGGCCCGCGCCGCCGAGGTGCTCGGCATCAGCATCAGGAAGA
>JAEUJT010000195.1 GCA_016793525.1 Archangium sp.
GCCGGGCCGTTGACGAACGACCCCCACTTCCGCGGCGCGGTGGAGCTGCTGCGCCTCGGTTTCGGAGAGCTCGTCTCCGCGGAGCTGAACGCCATCGATCGCACCCAGCTCCCCGCGGAGTCGCTGGTGCTGATGGTGCACGTGATGGCCGCCTCCGGTGATGCCCGCGTGGCGCACGGGCTGGCGCGGCTGTGGCTGAAGCGAGCGCTCAGCGGGCCCATTTCCCCCGAGAACAGGCTGGTGTGGGAGCTGGCGTACCCGCGGGTTTTCCGCGCCGACGTCGAGACGGCCGCGGCTGCGACGAAGGGGCTCGACCCGGACCTTCTCCAGGCGCTGATGCGCGAGGAGAGCGCTTTGGACCCGCGGGCGCTGTCCTGGGCCGGGGCGTTGGGCCTCTGCCAGCTCATGCCCGCCACCGCCGCGGAGGTCGCCGCGCAGCTCAAGCTCAAGCCGCCGAGCACCGCCGATCTCATGGAGCCCGCTCTCAACCTCCAGCTCGGCGCCAAATACCTGGCCGATCTCGTGGTGCGCATGAAGGGCGTCAAGCCGTTCGCCCTGGCCAGCTACAACGCCGGAGCAGGCGCGGTGACCCGGTGGCGGCGCGAGCTGGCCGAAGACGACCTGCCGTCGTGGGTCGAGCGAATTCCCGTCGAAGAGACACGCAACTACGTGAAGCGCGTGTTGCGCAGCTACGTCACCTACAAGCTGCTCTACGCCCCGGCCGATGTGCCGCGCGTGGTCGCACCCGTGACCACACCTCCCGCCACGGCGGGATAATCGCCTACCCAGCAGAATTGGTACGACGTGTTCAGGAATTGAATGCGCCGTCGTCCATTCTGTCTTCACGAGAGGAGGAGCCGACATGGAGACGCTGGTACTCAACGCCGCATTTCAACCCGTCGCCCGAATCTCGTGGCAACGCGCCATCTCGCTGCTCTTCCTGGGCAAGGTCGAGGTGATCGAGGCGTACGAAGACAAGACGATTCGCTCGATCAGCTTCGAGGTCAAAATGCCCTCGGTGGTGCGCTTCATGCGGCTGCTGCGGCGGCACACGCCGGTGGTGCGTTTCTCGCGAGAAAATGTGTACGCGCGAGACGCGGGGCGCTGCCAGTACTGCGCGTCGAAGGTCTCGCGGAGTGAGGCGACGTACGATCACGTGGTGCCCAGGTCGCAAGGCGGCCGTACGCACTGGGAGAACATCGTGATCGCGTGTGTACCCTGCAACCAGAAGAAGGGTGGCCGCACGCCGGAGCAAGCGCGCATGGCGTTGCGCTCGGTGCCGCTGAAGCCTTCGCGGCTGCCTGACTCGGTGCGCATCGGGTTCATGTTCCACAAGGGCATGCCGGCCTCGTGGCAGAACTGGCTGCGCGATCTGACGTATTGGTACGGCGATCTCGAGGAAGACTAACGCGCCTCGGGTGTTGTCACTCCGTCGATGGGAGACGGCTCGTCGCCCGCAACGATCTCGAACAACAGCGACCCTCTCCACGGGGAGGGCTGGGTGCTGGCTCACGCGACACAGAGCCTCGGTGCCTCGTTGTCTCGCGGTGCGACGAGCCGTCTTCGGTCGACGGTTTTCCCTCGAATTCTCCCCGGTGACCCCGTGGAGTACACTTTGAGCGTGAGTCTCAGCCTCAACTCCCAACTTCGGGTTTTGCCGTCGGTTGATGAGGTGCTGCGCTCGCCATCGTTGCAACCGGTGCTCTCGCGGGTGCCTCGTTCGGTCGCGGTGCAGGCATGCCGCCAGGCTCTGGAGTTGGCGCGTACCCGTGTGCGTCAGGGCGAGGCAGCGGCGCTCTCCGATGACGACGTGGTGCGCGCGCTTGAGCAGGTGACGACGCCTCGGTTGCGGCGGGTGCTCAACGCCACCGGCGTGGTGCTGCACACCAACCTCGGGCGCGCTCCGTTGGCCCAACGGGCGATCGACCGGGTGAGCGAGATCGCGCGAGGCGCTTGCAACCTCGAGCTCGACCTCGACGACGGAGAGCGGGGCAGCCGCCACGACGCGGTGTCGGAATTGCTGGTCGCGCTCACCGGGGCCGAAGCCGCGCTGGTGGTGAACAACTGCGCCGCCGCGGTGCTGCTGACGCTCAGCGCCCTGGGGAGTGGTCGCGAAGGCATCGTCTCCCGGGGCGAGTTGGTGGAGATCGGCGGCGGCTTCCGCATGCCCGACGTCATGCGCCAGTCGGGTGTCCGCCTGGTCGAGGTCGGCACCACGAATCGCACCCGGCTGAGCGACTACGAAGCGGCGCTCGGCCCCGACACCGCGCTGCTGGTGAAGGTGCACCCGTCGAACTTCGCCATCTCCGGGTTCACGGAGTCGGTGCCGGTGTCAGAGCTCGGCACGCTCGGACGGAGCCGAAAGGTCCCCCTGTTCTACGACCTCGGGAGTGGAGCCCTCACGCCGCTCCACGCCGAAGGCCTCGGGCTCGAGCCCACCGTCGCCGGGAGCATCGCGGCCGGAGCCGACGTGGTGGCGTTTTCAGGCGACAAACTCCTTGGCGGGCCTCAGGCCGGGGTGATCGTCGGCCGCGCGGAGATCGTGGCGAAGCTGTCGACGCACCCACTGATGCGCGCGCTGCGAATCGACAAGCTCACGCTCGCCGCGTTGGAGGCGACGCTGGAGCTGTACCGAGACGGCCTGGCCGATCGCGAGGTGCCGGTGCGCGTGCTCGCTCTCCAGCCGCTTCCTGCGCTTCGGAAACGGGCTGAACGGCTCGCGACTTCCATCGCTCCGAAACTTCGCCCGCGCGTGACGGAGTGCCACAGCACTCTGGGCGGAGGCTCGATGCCCGGTTCCCAGCTCCCGTCGTTCGCCGTCGCCCTCGGTGCAGCCGACGCCCGCGCGCTGCACGAGCGCCTGCGCGGTGGCTCGCCACCGGTGATCGCCCGATTGAACGACGGAGAGGTGTGGCTCGATGTTCGCTGTCTCGACGAGGCCGACGTCGACACGGTCGCAGCCTGCGTCGACCGCGCGGGGGGAGAACGCCGATGGTGAACACGGCCGTCTTGGTGCTGAACCGAAATTTCCAACCCATTCACGTCACCAACGTGAAGCGGGCCTTTTCGCTGCTGTGCCAGGGCGTCGCCCGGGCCATCGACGACCAGTACCGGCTGTACGACTTCGACGACTGGACCTCGCTGTCGGCGGCCAACGAGAAAGACGTCATCTCCACCGTGCAGCGGCAGATCCGCATCCCCAGGGTGCTGGTGCTGACCGCTTTCGAGAAGCTGCCGAAGATGCGCATTCGCTTCTCGCGGCTCAACATCTACGCGCGCGACGACGACACCTGCCAGTACTGCGGCCGCCAGCTGCGCCGCAGCGACCTCAACCTCGACCACGTCGTCCCGCGCTCCCAGGGCGGCACGACGTGCTGGGAGAACGTGGTGTGCGCGTGCATCGAGTGCAACCTGCGCAAAGGCGGGCGTACCCCGGAGAAGGCGCAAATGAAGTTGCTCCACGTCCCCACGCGCCCAAAGTGGACACACCTGTTCCGC
>JAEUJT010000197.1 GCA_016793525.1 Archangium sp.
GCACCTTCGACGACCTCCTCGCAGCGAGCGCCCTCCAACACCCGGTGCAGCGGGGGTGTGCCGGGCCGGGAGATGTCGACCACCGCGCGCCAGCTCTCGCCCGCGGGGTGCGCTTCGATTCTCCACGCCCAGTCGTCGCCCCACTCCACGGTGACCCCGCGCGCGGACAGCGCCTCGAGTACGGTCGTGGCCGCGGGACATTCGCTCGCGAAGTCGGGCACCAACCGCGTGCGCACCACGTGCGCCGACGCCAGCACCGGCAGCATCGTCACCAGCACAGCGGCTGCGGCGCGCATCTCCTTCAGCGCCGCTTCTCGATGAGTACGTCGCGGCCCTGCACCAGGTCGACCTCTCCGGCGAACTGGCCGAACGCCTCGTAGTCGCGCGGCGAGACGCGGGCCTGCTGAATGCGCACCTCTTCGTCGATGCGCACCACGTCGCCTTGCTGCGATTCTTTGCGCACGTAGGTGCCGTGCATGCACGCGCGGCGCAGCTCAGCCATGGGCTCGGTCATCACCCACCCTTTGGGCAACTGCACGGTGGCGGAGGTACGGGTCAGCTCGCTCCCGTCGATGAACAGCGGGGTGGTTCGCGCGCCGAGCACGACGTACCGGCGCCCGAGGAGCGAGGGGAACGTCAGCGGCCCCGTCACCAGCCGCGTGTCGCCGTCTCTGCGCCCGAAGCGCTTGGCGATGAAGCGGTACTTCACCCGCATGGTCGCCCCCACACGCCGAGGCGCGTCGACGTCGATGTCGGTCATGTCGGCGCCGCCGAACGAGCGCGACAGGCCTTGCTGCAGCGCTTGAATGCGTTGCTCCGACGAGAGGCTGTCGAGCGCCTCGGCCACCTGCGCCGCTTCGAAGCCCGTGTACGTCTCTTCACCCGTGCCCGAGAGCACGCCGTCGTCAGCGAGCGTCAGCGACAGCGCCACGGTCTTGGTGGGCTTGGAGACGTTGGGCGGGGTACGCAGCTTCTCCAGCGGGCGGCCGGGCTCGGGGAGCGCGTAGGCCTCACGTTCACCCAACGCGAACTCCGGCAGCTCGCCGAAGGGGGCGAAGCGCACCAGCGTGTCGAGCCACACCACGTTGTTCTCGGGGAGCGCCACGCGCACGCACACGTATGGCAGCAGCGCTTCATTCGGGAACAGGGTGGTCGATGGGTCTGACGTGAAGGCGCGCACCGCCACCACCCGGGCATCGAAGCCGAGTGCGCTCAGAGCCGCCTTCAAGAGCCACAACCTGCTGCCTCGGTCTTGCCCGACGCTCCACGCCGCCGAGAGCCCGAGCCCAGCGTCTCGGCCGGAGAGCTTCTCGTGCACCGCGGCGTACACCGCGCGAACCGCGTCGAGCCCCTTCGCGTTCTGCACCGCGCCTCGAGCGAAGGCCTCGACCTCTGCGGAGATTCGGCCGTTGGAGAGCGAGACATCGGCGTACGCGCGAATGACGCCTTCGTTGCCCGTCTGACCTGAGCCGACGGTGACGTACGGCAGCCACTCCGTGCCCGAAGGCGGGCTGAGCGGCTCGGGGATGTACGGGGTGACGCGGCGCTCGGCGTGCGAGAACACGTCTTCGTCGCCTTGCACCACCGGGCCCGGCACGTCCATCTGGTGGGCGTCGACCTTCAGGCCCGAGCCTTTCGGCGCGCGCACCACGTACGTGCTCCAGCTGTTCGGTTGCCGCGCCACGCGAAAGTAGAAGCTCGACGCGGTGAAGCCGGGCTGGCCAGGGCCGCGCGTCGGGTGCGCCTGGAGGTACTCGTATTCGATGAGGTCGCCCACCTGCACGCCGGGCAGGCTCGTCGTCTCTTTGCCTTCGATGCCTTCGGGCTCGAGCGTGGTGCCGTCGGCCTTGAGTGTGCGCAGCGTCAGCACCTGCGCGCCTTGGGGAATCGTCACCTCGGCGATCTCCTGCACGCCCTGTTGGTCGAGCGCTTTCTGAATGATGTGGATCCGGTCGACCTGGCTCCCGTCGGGGAACGCGCGCACGGCGGCGGCGTCGAGCACGTAGGTGGCGTTCGCGTCTTCGCTCCCGGGAGCGGCTTCGTACGACTTGAGCGCTTCAGCGGTCGAGATGGCGTCGCTGTCGAGTAGCTCCTTGCCCGTCTTCGCGCGCTCCACGGCGCGGCGGAGCGTGAGGTCGGCGCCATCGAGCAGCAGCGCCGCTTCTCGCATCGCCAGCGCGTCGTTCGCGCGGCCCGCGTGGTCGAGCGCGTCGGCCAGCGCCTTGGTCACCAGCGCGTTGCGTGGCCACACCGAGCGGATTCGCTGCAACACGCCGATGGCCTCGGGGTGCTTGCCTTGCGCGACGAGCAGCGAGGCGAGCGAGGTGGCGACCGAGACCTGGCTCTCGTCGCGGTCGAGCAGCGTGGTGAGCGCGGCGATGGCGTCGGCCGTTCGTCCCCGCAGCCGGGCGTGTTCAGCCGCGCGGGTCAACGCGCCAGGGCATGACGTGGTCGCCGCGAGCAGCGAGTCGGCATCGGCCACCGCGTCTCGCCGTCGCGCAATGTCGTATTGCAGCTCGAGCGCGTCGCAGAGCCCCGGCAAGGCGCGGTCGGCTTCTCTCGCTGAGGCCGCGGCGGAGGCATCGAGCCCCAAGCCGAGCTCGACGCGCGCCTGGAGGAGCAGCCGCGGTGCAGAAGCCACCGTCGACGTTGCCCGGGCGGTCTTCAGCACATCGAGCGCGTCGAGTTGCCGGCCGTCGTCGAGCGCGAGCCGGGCGAGCGTGAGGTGCGCGTGCACGAAGCCAGGGTCTTTCGCCAGCGCGGCCTCGAGCTCTCGCGTGGCGCGGCCATGGCCTACCTTCGGCGCGACGAGCGCATCATCCAACGCGACGTCGGCGCGCAACACACTCACCGCGGGCCCGGTGGTGGCCGGAGGCATGTCGTCGAGCAGCCGCCGAGCTCCGTCTCTGTCTCGTTGCATCGCATCGCGCGCCGCGACGAAGCGAGCCACGGCCTCACCCGCTTCATCGACCAACGCCGCGTGGAGCCGCTGCGCCGAGGAGAGCCCGACTTCGCGCGGCGTGCCGGCAAGCCCCTTCCACGCGAGCGCCGGGCCCGACGCCGGGCGGAAGGTGAGGCCCGCGGGCGTTCCATCGTACCGGCCGATGGCGAGCAGCACGGTGCCCGACGACGGCTGCCGCACCAGGCGCAGCACGAGGCGGTGGTGGCCCTTCGGCAACGTCACGCGCCGCGCGGTGACGGTGGAGGCCGGGCGTTGCCAGGAGCTGCGCTGCAGCACGGGCGTGCCGTCGATGGTGAGCGCGTGGTCGAACCCGGTGGACGTGCGCACCACGTAGTCGGCCGACGTCGGCACGATGAAGTCGACCACCGCCGCCGAGACGTCGCCCATCGGCGCATCGCCCGCGAGCGACAGCCGGCCATCGGTGAAGCGCACCGTGCGGGGAACGAGGGCTCCGAAGGGCCCGGCGCCGAGCGCGGCCAGGTTGCCCGTCGTCTCCAGCGGCGTCGCGGTGGTTCCGTCGAGCGTGTGCCACGCCGAGAAGGGGCCCACCAACGTCACTTCGGTCGGCACCCCCATGTCGGCCAGCGTCGCGGCGTATTTCGCTCGGTCATCTCGGGCGAGGAGCACGTTGGCCACCGCCCCGCGGAGCAGCACCGCCACCTCGTCGGGCACACCCTTGGCGAGAATGGTGGGCACCCGCTCGAGCACCGCGTTGTCCATCGCGGTGGCCATGGTGGAGGACTCCAGAATCGCGCGGGCCGCCACCACCGCGAGCGGGTGTTTCGGGCGCACCTCGCAGAGCCGGAGCCAGGCCTCGAGCGCAACGGCCGGCTGCGCCGCGCGCCACGCCAACGTCGCCTGCCCCGCCAGCGCCCACACCTGGGTGTCGTTCGTCTTCAGCGCGCGCTCGAAGTGGGCCTTCGCTTCGTCGGCTGAGCCCTTGATCACCAGCGCGTGCCAGCCCGCCAACGCCACCGTGCGCGCGCTGGCCCACCGCGTGTCGGCCGCCGCCGCCGCGTCATCGAGCACTTCATCTGACGGGGGCACCTGCTTCACGCAGGCCACGCCCGCAACCGCCAGCATCACCACGAGGCGTCGCATGTTCGCGACGACATAGCGCCGCGCGTGGGTGCGCGACACAGCCAACAGGGAGGGTGAGGTCAGCGCGTCCGGGGAACTGCTTCGAGCACGTGCAAGTCGCTTCTGAGAAACAATGCCTGGCCCCGTCCTCGGAGCCAGTGGAGCGGACCGAAGTGAATCTTCAACCGCCCGCGGCTGACCTCAACGGTCGTGCGATTCAAGGAGCCGGTACGTGTGGAGTCTTCACCGCGCTGTGGGGGCGTCGCGCAATGCCTCCGCGGTGGCTTTGAGGTGCGCAACGTGGTCTTCCGACCGCTGCGCCTTCGGCAACGTCGCCGCGTACGCCACGGCCGCCTCGAGGGTCGCGCGCTGCTTCACCACGTCGCCTTGCCGCTCGAAGAGCGACGCCTTGGTCTCGTAGAGCCCCAGCTTCCGCGGGCCTACGCAGCGCTTCAGTGCGCGGTCGATGGCGGCGTGCGCCTCGGGCCACTGCTTCATCGCGCGGTAGGTGAGCGCGAGCCGCGCGGGCGGGTTGTAGTCTTTGGGGAACTCGCGTTCCGACCGCTGGAGCGGCTCCACCATCGACTCCGGGTGCCCCGCGGCGATTGCGGCCTGCACGCGGTGCGCATCGAACACGGCCCGCGCGGCCGGCGTCGGCGCTTTCGTGGCCACCTCGGAGAGGAAGAGCCACCACGCACCACCGAGCACCCGCACGCCCTCGTCGTCTTTCGCAGCGCGGCGCTCGTCGACGAGCTGGCTGGAGAGCGACGAGACGTCGTCGGCGAGGAGCCCATCGAGCTTCATCACGTCACGGGTCAGCTTCACCAGCGTGGCCTGCGCGGCGTCGCGCTCCGGGCCTGCCGGCAGACTGGTGACACACGTCATGCCCCAGCTCACCACCGCTGCCTTGTCGGGCGCTGATGCGAGGCGCGGGGTCTCGTCGATGGCCGTCTGCGTACACAGCGGGTACTGCTTGGCGGCCCACAGCGCGGTGACCAGCGCCACGGTGTCTCGGCCGGCGGTAGCATCCATCTTCCGCGCCGCGAGGTAGCGCTCGGCCGCGCCAGCTGCGTCACCGGTGGCGAACAGCGCGTCGGCTTCTCCCGCCGGGCCCGAGCGTTGGCGCGCGGCCTCGAGCAGCGACGTCATCTGCACCACGTCGGCGGTGCCGAGCCAGCGGTACCGCACCGTCTCGGTCGCCGGGTCGATGAAGAAGAGCGTGGGCCAGACGTTGACCGGGAACTTCTCGAGGAACGCGGCGCTCTTCGGCTTCTCGGTGTCGATGGCGGCGAAGACCACGTCTTTCTCGAAGGGCGCGAAGGCCGGCTGGTTGAGCACATGCTCGCGCATGAAGATGCAGGTGTGGCACCACGGCGCCCACGCATCGACGACGAGCAGCTTCTTCTTCGCCTTCGCCACCTTCAGCGCACGGGCGTAGTCATCTTCAATGAAGGTGGGGCCGGCAGAGACGGTGAGGGCGATGACGAGCGCAAACATGTCGCTCGCAGTAGCACAGCGCGCTCAGCCCAGTCGCTTCAGCACCGCCTCGGTGACCTGCTTGGTCGAGAGCGAGCCGCCGATGTCGCGCGTGCCTTCTTTCGCCTGCACCGCCGCCTCGACCGCCGCTTCGATGGCCTTCGCCGGGGCCTCGTGGCCCAGCGTGCGCAGCATCAGCGCCACGGTGAGGAACATGGCCACCGGGTTCACCAGGCCTTTGCCCGCGATGTCGGGCGCGCTGCCGTGCACCGGCTCGAACAGCGGCGTGGAGTCGGGATTCAAATTGCCCGACGGCGCGACGCCCAGGCCTCCAGTGAGCGCCGCGCCCACGTCGGTGAGAATGTCGCCGTACAGATTCGTGGTGACGATGACGTCGAAGTCTTCGGGCTTGAGCACGAGCTGCATCGCCAGCGCGTCGACGTACCAGGCCTTGGTGGTGATGCCGGGGTACTCCTTCGCGACCTCGGCGAACGTCCGCCGCCAGAGGTCGTGCGCCAAAATCGCGTTCGCCTTGTCGGCCATGGCCACGCGGGTCTTGCCGTTGGCCTTCGCCCACGTGAACGCCGCGCGAATGATCCGCTCCACCCCTTTGCGGGTGTTGATCTCTTCGCTGGTGGCGATTTCGTCGGGCGTGCCCTTCTTGAAGAACCCGCCGGCGGCCGTGTACTGGCCTTCGGTGTTCTCACGGAACACCACGAAGTCGATCTCCTTGCGGCCCTTGCCCTTGAGCGGAGAGAGCCGGTCGTCGAGCAGCTTGCACGGGCGGAAGTTGACGTACAGGTCGAGCCCGAAGCGCAGCCCGAGCAAAATCTCGCGCGCGTGCACGTTGTCTTTCACGCGCGGGTCGCCGATGGCGCCGAAGAGAATCGCGTCGAAGTCGTTGCGGAAGATGTCGAGCTGCCCCGCCGGGAGCGCCACGCCGGTGTCGAGGTACCGCTGCGCTCCGAAGTCGAACGTGTCCCACGTCAGGTCGAGCTTCCACCGAGCGCGAACGGCCTCGAGCAAGGTGAGCGCTTCGGCCGCCACTTCGATGCCGGCGCCGTCTCCGGGAATGACTGCGATGCGTGCCATGCGCGCGGCCTAGCATTTGGTAGACCGTGCGTCGCCGATGGATCCAACGCCTCCTCCCACTCGCTGGCAACGGCTCAACGCCAGCCGAGCGTTCCGCGTCGCGCGCGAGGTGGCCCTTGTGCTCGCGGTGGTGGTGGGCGTCGGCGCGTGGCAGACGCGCGGGCACATCTCGGGTGACGCGCCGGCGTTTTCGGTCGCCACGCTCGATGGCGCGCGGGTCTCGACGGATCAGCTGCGCGGCAAGCCTTCGGTGGTGGTGTTCTGGGCGCCGTGGTGTGGCGTCTGCAAAACCCAGTCGTCGAACGTGTCGTGGGCGCGGAAAATCGTGGGCGAGCGGGCGAACGTGGTGTCGGTGGCCACGGCGTTCTCCGATGTGCGGCAGGTGGCCGAGTACGTTCGTGCGCAAGGCGTCGATTACCCCGTCGGGCTCGACCTGGGCGACGTCGCTGAGGCGTTTCGCGTGCAGGCGTACCCCACCGCCTATTTCCTCGACGCCGAGGGCCACGTGACCCACTCGGTCGTCGGCTACACGTCGACGCTCGGCGTACTCTCTCGGCTGTGGTGGTGAGCGCAGCGGGGTGCGTGTCTCACATCGCTTCTGATCCGCCGACATTCACGTGCAGCGGAGGCAGGGAGCTACATTTGCGGCATTCGAAAACCCCGGTACCGTCGCCGTCGGTCACCTCGGAGGGTTTTCCTGATGCGGCAGATTCTCATCATCGTCGGCGTGCTGGCCGCGGCGGGTTGCAGCGGCGCGAGCTCGGAGACATTCGAGCCCGGTGACTCGAATGACGCCGTCGTTCGCATGGCGCAGTCGGCCCTCAGCAACGGCTTGTCGACGGTGCAGGTCACCATCACCAACCCCAGCACCTATGCGCTCGGTGAAGGCCTGGTCGCGCTCACGCCCATCGCGCAGATCAACACCACGACCACCGCGGCGATGCTCGCGTACCTGCGCGGCCCCGGCACGGCGCTCGGCAACGCGCGCCAGCTCGCGACTTCGGCGGGTCTGACGGTAAACGTCTCGGCCTTCTTGGTGCCGGCGATTCCCGCGGGCGGCACGGCCACCATCATCATCAACGCGGCGCCGGGCGCGCAGCTCTACTACGTGGCGCGCGAGACACTCACCACGCCCGACTTCGTCGGCTCGTACAGCGCGATGAGCTGGCCGAACGGCACGAGCGGCACCTTCCAGACCGGCTTCACGCTCGACACCGCGGGCAACATCGTGCGCGGGAACACCAGCGTCGGCGCCACCCCGAACATCGCGGTCATCGCCTTCGACGTGCTCGCGGGCTGCAACTCGAACTCGAGCGGCTCCATGACCCGGCCGGGCACGCTCTTCAGCGACACGTTCGCCGGCGGCCCCAACGACTCCCGCTGGCCGATGAACGCCGGCTACGACGCCGACTTCAACGGCGACTGGACCACCGACGGCGTCACCGCGCGCGTGTGGAACCCGCCCGGCGGCAACCCGCAAGCGCCTCGGCCGGTCACCACCGGCTTCGTGAAGTTCATCGACGTGTGCCCGACCGACGGAGCGACCATCTCCATCGGCGCGAACATCGATGCGGCTTTCACCAGCCTCTCGAGCAGCGCGACGCTCGTGCTCTATTACTTCGACGCAGCCAACGCGCTGATCCGCGTCGACGCCAACCACAAAATCGGCAAGGGCAACGTGCGGCGCACCACGCTGGTCGACTCGGCGGTGCCACGAAACGCGCGGCGCATCGCCGTGGTGCCGATGGCGTACCTCGCGCCCGATGAGACGAGCACCCTCTTCTTCTCGAAGCTCAACGTCACCTACGCGCCGAAGAACACGTACCAGGTCACCACCATCGCCAACGAGTCGCTCTCGAGCGGCAGCA
>JAEUJT010000210.1 GCA_016793525.1 Archangium sp.
CGCCGCTTGAACCACGGAGGACACAACAATGAAGAAGATTACAGGTCAGGTGAAGTTGCAGATCGCCGCTGGCAAGGCGAACCCGGCGCCCCCGATCGGGCCCGCGCTCGGTCAGGTCGGCGTCAACATCATGGAGTTCTGCAAGCAGTTCAACGCGAAGACCCAGGCCCAGATGAAAGAGGCCTTGATCATTCCGGTGATCTTGACGGTGTACCAAGATCGGTCTTTCACGTTTGAGCTCAAGACGCCCCCGGCGTCGGTGCTGCTGAAGAAGGCGGCTGGTCTCCACACTGAGAAGAAGAAGGGTTCAGGCGCAAAGAAGGCCGGCAAAGAGCTCGTCGGCAAGGTCTCGAAGAAGCAGCTCGAAGAAATCGCCAAGGCCAAGATCCAAGACATGACGGCGGGCTCTGTCGAAGCGGCCATGCGGTCGATCGCCGGTACGGCGCGGTCGATGGGCATCGAGATCAACTGAACTTTTCACACTTTTCGGAGAACCAGACATGGGTAAGAAATTTCGCGCAGCTGCACAGAAGGTCGACCGCAATAAGCGGTACTCAATCGCCAACGCCTTCACGCTCCTCAAAGAGACGTCGGGCGATCTGAAGACGAAGTTCGACCAGACGGTCGACGTGGCCATCAACCTCGGCGTCGACACCAAACACGCCGACCAGATGGTTCGTGGCGCCGTCGTGTTGCCGCACGGCACTGGCAAGAGCCAGCGCGTAGCGGTGTTTGCGAAAGGCGAGAAGGCGACTGAAGCTGCCGCCGCTGGCGCCGACGTGGTGGGCGAGGCCGACCTGGCCAAGCGCATCGAAGAAGGCTTCATGGACTTCGACACCGTCATCGCCACCCCTGACATGATGGGTGTCGTCGGCCGGTTGGGTAAGGTCCTCGGCCCTCGCGGGTTGATGCCGAACCCGAAGGTCGGCACGGTCACGATGGACGTGACCCGCGCCGTCAAAGAGTCGAAGGGTGGCAAGATCGAGTTCCGCGCCGAGAAGGCGGGTATCGTTCACGCCCCCGTCGGCAAGGCCTCGTTCGCCCCGGAGAAGCTCCAAGAGAACTTCAACACGCTCGTCGAGGTGGTGATGAAGATGAAGCCGGCCACCGCCAAGGGCGTGTACCTGAAGGGCATCACGCTCTCGAGCACCATGGGCCCTGGCATCAAGATCGACACCCAAGAGATCACCGCGAAGTACAAGTGATTGTGATCGCTGCTTCAAAGGCCTGGAAGAATGGGTCTTTGGGTCAGTTTGACAGCCGTTGTGGTCAGGTGTAAGCGCCCTCGAAATGTTTGAAATGACGTCAGGTTGCAGTGAGGCCCTGGCGTCAAGCAGGAAAGCAGCACCCTGGTCGGAGACAGCAGGGACATCGGGTTCACAGCCCGGCGTTCAAACGGCGCAAGCCAGCCCTGCCGAGACAGGGAGCGGTGGTACGGGCCTGACGGCTCAGCAGTTTTCGCTCCTGACCCATTCGCCAGGAACACCAAACGAAGGAGGTGAATGAGATGCTCAGGAGCGAAAAAGAGAGTCTGCAAAAAGAGCTGAACGACAAGTTCTCCCGCGCAAAGACCGTCATTCTCGCCGAGTTTAAGAAGCTCGACGTCGATACGGTGAACCGGCTTCGTAAGAAGCTGCGCGACGGCAACGTGGAGTGGAAGGTGTTGAAGAACACCATCGCCCGCCGCGCCGCCAAGGGAACGTCGATCGAGGCACTGGCTGATGACTTCGTGGGCCCGGTGGCAGCCGCCATTGGGTACACCGACGTCATCGCGCCGGCGAAGATCCTTTCGGAGTTCACGAAAGACCTCGAGGCGATCAAGATTCGCGGAGCCATCGTTGAAGGGAAGAAGGTCGACGCCAAGGCCGTTCAGGCGTTGTCCAAGCTGCCCGGTCTCAACGAGCTGCGCGCACAGATTCTCAGCATGCTGAACCAGCCGGCGACGAAGTTGGTCCGCACGATCAAGGAGCCGGGTTCGGCTCTGGCGCGCGTGATTCAAGCCAAAGCTGACGCGAAGTGAAACCGTCCACCCTAACCACTCACGCAGTTTGATTCTTTCTGAAGGAAACACATCATGGCAGACCTCAATACGCTGATTGATTCGCTCTCGTCCCTCACGGTGCTCGAGGCGGCTGATCTGGTGAAGAAGCTTGAAGAGAAGTGGGGCGTTTCCGCGGCGGCTGTTGCCGTCTCGGCTGGCCCTGCGGCGGCGGCTGCGGCCCCGGCCGAAGAGAAGACCGAGTTCACGGTCGTTCTGGCGAAGGCCGGCGACAAGAAGATCGACGTCATCAAGGTCATTCGCGAGCTGACGGGTCTCGGCCTGAAGGAAGCGAAGGACCTCGTCGAAGGCGCGCCCAAGACCGTGAAGGAAGGCGTGAACAAGGAAGACTCCGCCAAGATGAAGGAAAAGCTGGCGGCCGTCGGCGCGACTGTCGAGCTGAAGTAAGCGACTCGACCACGTCGTACGAGAGCCGGTGGCCCGAAAAGGGTCACCGGCTTTCCCTGTCTGAAGCGATTGCTGTCCGTTGTAGTAGGCCCCTTCTGAATTGATTGAGAGAACAGCGAATGCCGACTCTGCAGAATAACTTCCGGACGCGGAAGAACTTCGCGAAGATCAACAAGGTCATCGAGATTCCGAATCTCATCAACATTCAGAAACAGAGTTACGAGAAATTCCTGCAGGCCGATGTGGCCGCAGACAAGCGCGAAGACCTCGGCCTTCAAGCCGTGTTCAAGTCGGTCTTCCCGATCCGCGATTTCAATGAAACGAGCTCGCTCGAGTTCGTCAGCTACAACCTCGAGAAGCCCAAGTACGACGTCGATGAATGCCGCCAGCGCGGCATGACGTTCGCCGCGCCCATCAAGGTCGTGGTGCGCCTCGTGGTGTGGGACAAAGACGAAGAGACCGGCGCGCAGTCGATTCGCGACGTGAAAGAGCAAGAAGTCTATTTCGGCGAAATTCCGCTGATGACCGAGAACGGTACGTTCATCATCAACGGCACCGAGCGCGTGGTGGTGAGCCAGCTGCACCGGTCTCCCGGCGCGTTCTTCGACCACGACAAGGGCAAGAGCCACTCGTCGGGCAAGCTCCTCTACAACGCCCGCGTCATTCCCTCGCGCGGCTCATGGCTCGACTTCGAGTTCGACCACAAAGACCTGCTGTACGTTCGCATTGATCGTCGCCGCAAGCTGCCGGTGACGGTGCTGATCCGTGCGCTCGGCGCTGTGCCGGACACTGCCAAGAAGAACCCGCTCGAGTTCCGAGGCTCGACTGAAGAGATTCTCAACTACTTCTACGCGACCGAGACGGTGTACCTGCACACCGCCGAGGAGTTCGAGAAGTCGGTCGACTTCGAGCTGCTCTACAATCAGCGCGCGACGCGCGATGTGAAGACCAAGAGCGGCGAGATCATCGTCAAGAAGAACCGCAAGTTCACGCGCGCGGCACTCAAGAAGCTCGAAGCGTCGAAGATCGCGCGTCTGCCGATCGATGCTGACGAGCTCTTCACCAAGGTGTCGGCGATCGACGTGGTCGATGAGGCCACGGGCGAAGTGTTGCTCGAGTGCAACGAGGAGATCTCGCAGAAGACCATCGACGAGCTCTTCAAGCGCGGCGTGAAGGAGCTCAAGGTTCTCTTCATCGACAACCTGAACGTCGGCCCGTACCTGCGCGACACGCTGCTCCTCGACAAGATCGAGACCCCCGAAGAAGCGGTGATGGAGATCTACCGCCGCGTGCGCCCGGGTGATCCCCCGACGCCGGAGACGGCGGTCAACCTGTTCACCAACGTGCTGTTCTTCAACCCGGAGCGTTACGACCTGTCAAAGGTTGGCCGCCTCAAGCTGAACAGCAAGTTCAGCCTCGAGGAGCCCCTCGATAACCAGGTGCTGACCAAGCGCGACATTCTCGAGACGATTCGGTACCTGATCGACCTCAAGAACGGCAAGGGCGTGATCGACGACATCGACCACCTCGGCAACCGCCGCGTGCGCGCGGTGGGTGAGCTGCTCGAGAACCAGTACCGCATCGGCCTCGTCCGCATGGAGCGCGCGATCAAAGAACGCATGAGTCTCCAGGAGATCGAGACGCTCATGCCGCACGACCTGATCAACGCCAAGCCGGTGACGGCGGTGATCAAGGAGTTCTTCGGTTCCAGCCAGCTGTCGCAGTTCATGGACCAGACGAACCCCCTGTCGGAAGTGACGCACAAGCGCCGCTTGTCCGCCCTCGGGCCCGGTGGTCTGACCCGCGAGCGCGCCGGCTTTGAAGTGCGCGACGTGCACACCACGCACTACGGCCGCATCTGCCCGATCGAGACGCCTGAAGGTCCGAACATCGGCCTCATCTCGTCGCTGTCGTCGTACGCGCGTGTCAACGAATTCGGCTTCATCGAGACTCCGTACCGCAAGGTCGACGGCGGCTCGCTCACGCCCGACGTGGCCTTCTATTCGGCGCTCGAAGAAGAGAAGCACACCATCGCGCAGGCGAACGCGGTCACCGACAAGAAGGGCAAGCTCGCCGGAGACGGCGTGCAGGCTCGTCGCGGCGGTGAGTTCGTTCAGGCCCGCCCTGAAGACGTCAACCTGATGGACGTGTCGCCGAACCAGCTCGTGTCGGTCGCCGCCTCGCTCGTTCCGTTCCTCGAGAACGACGACGCGAACCGCGCGCTCATGGGTTCCAACATGCAGCGCCAGGCCGTTCCGCTGGTGCGCACGGCGTCTCCGCTCGTCGGCACGGGCATCGAGGCGGTGGTGGCGCGTGACTCTGGCGTGTGCGTGGTGGCGCGCCGCGACGGCGTCATCGAGTCGGTCGACGGTGGCCGCGTGGTCGTTCGCGCCGAGATGCCGGCGGCGTTCAGCGACGTGGCGTCTGAGGTCGACATCTACAACCTGGTGAAGTTCCAGCGGTCGAACCAGAGCACCTGCCTCAACCAGAAGCCCATCATCAAGAAGGGCGACAAGGTGAAGAAGGGCGACGTGATCGCTGACGGTCCCGCGTGCGAGACCGGTGAGCTCGCGCTCGGCCAGAACATCGTCGTCGCGTTCATGCCGTGGCAGGGGTACAACTTCGAAGACTCGATTCTGATCAGCGAGAACATCGTCAAGCACGACGTGTTCACGTCGATTCACATCGAGGAGTTCGAGTGCATCGCCCGTGACACCAAGCTGGGCAAGGAAGAGATCACCCGCGACATCCCCAACGTCGGCGAGGAGGCCCTCAAGGACCTCGACGAGTCGGGCATCATCC
>JAEUJT010000239.1 GCA_016793525.1 Archangium sp.
CGGGTGGCCTTCTTCAGGAACGCGTCGCTCAAGAAGCGGCGCTCCACCGAGGTCGCCGGGTGGTTGGGGTTGACGATGACCTTGTACGCGTGGCGCTCCTCGGCCTGGGCGAACGCGCCGAGCACCAGCATCGACACCAGCATGGCGGAGGCGGAGCGCATCAGAAGTAGACGGTGGTCTTGGCGAGGATGACGGCCCAGTTCGGCGCCAGCGTCGACGGCGCGCGCCCGTCGTTCAACCCCGCGCTGAGGCCGGCGGTGCCCGACATGAAGTGGCCCTCGAGCTTCACCAGCCAGTGGGAGTTGATGTCGAAGCGCAGCGTCGCCGCGATGTCGTGCTGGTACTGCTGGCGCTGGCCGCGCTGGCTCACGTCAGGGAAGAGCACCGAGTAGTACGCGCCCGGCCAGAACCAGGTGCCGACGCGGTACGACACGCTCGCGTAGGCGCGCTCGCTCGTGGTGGCGCTGGGGGGGATGAGCGTCGGATCCGAGCTGAGAATGCCCGTGAACCAGCGGCGGTACTCCGCGGCGATGAGCAGGTTGTTGTTGGAGTACTCCGCCGAGCCGACCACCAACACCGCGGGGATGGTGAGGAGCAGCGGCGTGCCGTTGAAGAACAGCGTGCTGTCGATGCGCAGCGCCTGAACGCTGGCCCCGGCGCGGAGGCCCGTCACCGGCGTCTCCCACAGCACGCGGCCGCCGAAGACGTACGGCGCGCCGATGGAGCTGACGATGGTGGTGGGCGTGGGCTGCGGCGTGTCGACGAACACCGCGCCGCCGTAGAGCCGGTAGTCGAGCGCTCCGCCCCGGCCCATCGTCAGGTAGCCGTAGAGCTCGAAGCCGGTCTGCGCCAACAAGAAGTTGCGGCTCGTCGCGGGGTAGAGCGACTGCGGCAGCAACACCGGCACCCGCGCGGCGTCGATGTCGCTCACATCGTTGTAGAGCCCGAAGGGCAGCTTCACCCGGCCGGCGCGCAACCCGAGCCAGTCGCGCCAGCGGTAGTCCAGGTAGAACCAGTCGGCCTTCGGCGCGTAGTTGCCCGACGGCCCCAGGTCTTGCGCGAAGAGCTGCAGCCCGAAGCGCAGGGTATCGGTGAGCTGCTTGGTGAAGTTGATGCCGACCTCGGAGAACTCGAAGCTGCCGGTGCTCGACCGCGCCAGGTAGTTGTTGCGGTGGGTCGACACCAAGAACCCGGGGCTGGCGAAGCCGTGGATCTCGACCGACAGCAGATCATCGGGCGAGCCGAGCTGAGCAGCCGATGACGCCAGAGGGACGAGCAACGCCAGCAGAGCCCACGGCCTGTCCCAGGAGTGCTGCCTCATGCTGTGTGCCTCCCCGCCCAGCGAAATCGACGCGAAACGGTTTCACATCATCTGGAGCTTGAGAATGGGGTGTCTCGGACCCACACGGAATCGTGCGTGTCGGAATTGATCGGCTAGACTCCCGCCCGGGCCGCCCACTCCTCACCCGGACACCTCGTTTCCATGCCACTTCGACATGTTGGGTGGGTGCTGGCGCTCTCCCTCTGCACGATGGGGTGCTCGCGCACCTCCATTCTCTTCTGCGGCACGCCGGGCGACTCGCCGTGCAGCACCGGGTACGTCTGCGTCGACAACCGCTGTGTGCCCGGCTCGCCGGCCGCCTGCCCCGCGGGTGAGGTGCGGTGTGCCTCGGTGTGCGTCTCCACATCCACTGACCCGCTCAACTGCGGCGCGTGCGGCACGGTGTGCCCCGCCGGCGGCACCTGCACCAACGGCACCTGCAGCACCGAGTGCACGAATGGGTTGACCAACTGCGGCGGCGCCTGCACCGACGTGCGCGGCGACCGTCTCAATTGCGGCCGCTGTGCCAGCGCCTGCAGCCCGCTCGAGGCGTGCCAGGTGGGCTCCTGCACGTGCAACGCGCCGCTCCAGCAATGCCTCGGTGAATGCACAAACACTGACTCCAACCCCACACACTGCGGCGGGTGCGGCGTGGCCTGCGCCGCCAACGCCCTCTGCCAAGCCGGCCGCTGCGTCACCTCGTGCAGCCCTGGCCTCGCGCAGTGCAACGGCGGCTGCGTCAATCAGCTGACCGACGAGTTCAACTGCGGCGGCTGCGGCGTGGTGTGCGGGCCCACCTCGCAGTGCACCGGCGGCCGTTGCGTCTCCACCTGCGCCCCGGGCGAACAGGCGTGCGCCGGAGTGTGCGCCAACACCCAAGTTGACCGGCTGAACTGCGGCGCGTGCGGCCTCGCCTGCGGCGCCGGAGAGAGCTGCGCCATGGGCCGCTGCACCCGCGTGTGCCCCGCCGGCTTTACCGAGTGCAACGGCACCTGCGTCGACACTCGCTCCGACGCGTTCAACTGCGGCACCTGCGGCAACGACTGCGGCCCCAACGGCCCGTGCGTCAATGGCCAGTGCGGCGTGGCCATGTGCCAAGCGCCCACCACCTTCTGCAACGGCGCCTGCGTCTCGCTCCAAACCGACCTCGCCAACTGCGGCGCGTGCGGCCGCGCGTGCCCCATGGGCCAGCTCTGCCAGGCCGGGCAATGCGGGTGCCCTTCTCCACAGACCACCTGCAGCAACCGGTGCACCGACACGCAGACCGACCCGGCGAACTGCGGCTCGTGCGGCAACCCCTGCGCGGCGAACCGGGTGTGCTCGCAGGGCGTGTGTACGGCGTCGTGCCCTCCCGGCACGCAGGTGTGTGGCGCCAGCTGCGTCGACGTCACGTCTGACCGGTCGAACTGCGGCATGTGCGGCGCGGCGTGCTCCACCTCGGAGCGCTGCGCGATGGGCACCTGCGTCAGCGCCTGCGCC
>JAEUJT010000244.1 GCA_016793525.1 Archangium sp.
CGATGATCTTGCGGCGCGAGGCCGAGAACATCGGGCTCAACCGCTCGTTCCTCATCTACGATGACTCCGATCAGATGCAGCTCGTGCGGCGCGCGATTCGCGAGGTCGGCGTCGACGTGTCGAGCGTCACCCCGCGCGACATGTTGTCTCGCATCGACGCGGAGAAAAACGCCGGTCGCATGCCGGGGCAGGCCAAGCCGTCGCCTGATCCAAAAGCGCAGACCGCGCAGAAGGTGTACCGGCAGTACCAAAAGCTGCTCCACGCGGCGAACGCGGTCGACTTCGGAGACCTGCTGCTGTTGTTGGTCGAGCTGTTCCGCACGAATGAAGAGGTGCGCCTCCGCTACCAGCGCCGCTTCGAGCACGTGCTGGTCGACGAGTTCCAAGACACGAACCCGGTGCAGTACGAGCTGCTGAAGCTGCTGGCGCCTCCGCCGACGTCGAACGTGGTGGTGGTGGGCGACGACGACCAGAGCATCTACCGATGGCGCGGCGCCGAGGTGGACAACATTCTCGGGTTCCCCTCGGTGTACCCGGGCTGCCGGGTGGTGAAGCTCGAGCAGAACTACCGGTCTGATCAGGTGATTCTCGAGGCGGCGCACGCGGTCATCGCCCAGAACTCCCGGCGCATGCCGAAGAAGCTGTGGAGCTCGCGTGCCCGCGGCGAAGATCTCGGGTTAATCATCGCCCGAGACGAGCGGGGCGAGGCGCAGCAGGTAGCGCAGCGCATTCACGACCTGCGGCACCAGGGCGTCTGCGACTACGACCAGATGGCGGTGTTCTTTCGCACCAACGCTCAGAGCCGAATCATCGAAGAGACGTTTCGCCTCAACCGCGTGCCGTACGTGCTGGTGTCGGGCCGCAGCTTCTACGATCGCGCCGAGATTCGAGACGCCGCGAGCTACCTGCGGCTGATGGTGAACCCGAAGTCTGACGCCGATTTTTTGCGCGTGGTGAACCAGCCCGCGCGCGGCATCGGCGATACCACCGAGGAGCGGGTGCAAGACTTCGCGGCCGAGGCCGGCATCAGCCTCTACGAGGCGATCGAGGTGCCGGCGCGCATCGCCTCGCTCAACGCGGGTGCGGTGAAACGGCTGGCGGGCTTTCGCGCGCTGATCGACAAACTCACCGCGTTCATGGCGTCTCAGCCCGATGCGTCGAAGGCGACCGAATACATGCTCAACGAGACGGGCATGGTGACCGCGTACATGGCCGAGGGCACCGACGAGGCGATGACCCGGGCCGAGAACCTGCGAGAGCTGCTCACCGCCACGCAGGAGTTCGACCGCCAGCGCGCGGAACGGCTCGGCGCCCAGACGCCGCAGGGAGAGGTGAAGGCTCCGGAGCCCGTTCCCGTCGAGCCGGAGATTCCGCCCAAGGCCCAGGGTGACTTGTTTGCCAGCTTCAGCGCGTCGAAGCCGGTGGTGGTGGAGACGTCGGCGGTGGAGGAGCAGCAGTCGCTCGACGTGGTGGCGCCTCCGCTCCAGGCATTTCTCGAGCAGGTGAGCCTGGTGGGCGAGGCCGACGGCGAGACCGGCATGGGCCAGAACCGGGTCTCGGTGATGACGCTGCACGCGGCCAAGGGCCTCGAGTTCGACGCGGTGTTCCTCACCGGCATGGAGGAGGAGATCTTTCCCCACCGCCGGTCCACAGGGCCCGAAGCGGTGCCGGAGGAAATGGCCGAGGAACGGCGGCTTTGTTACGTCGGCTTCACCCGCGCGCGGCGCCGCCTCACGTGTTCGCTGGCGCAGAGCCGGGCGCTGTACGGCGAGCTGCGCTTCAACCCGCCGTCGCGCTTCTTGGCCGAAGTGCCGAAGGAGCTGTTCGGCTTCGCCGACGAGACCGAGCGAATGCCGGCCGCTGCGCCGCTGTCCGCCGCCCCGATGATCCGCCGACGCTCGTTCGACGATGACGGCCCGGTGATCGACCGCAGCTTCGACCAGTCGACCGACTTTCACCAAAGCGGTGACGGCGAGGTGAAGGGCATGCGCGTCAACCACAGCCAGTTTGGGCCCGGAGTGGTGATCGACGTTGCGGGCAAGGGGCCCAACGCCAAGCTCACCGTGCGCTTCAAAGAAGGCGTGGGCGTGAAGACGGTCATCGCGCGCTTTTTGACGCCGGCCTGACGCAGGTTCAAAGTCGAGGGGTGCCTGAGACCTTCGAGCGTTCCCTGACGTCATTTTCTGATCCCCCGACGTCGCCTGGCATCTCGTCGACCGCGTGGCACCCGCCGCCGCCCCCAGCGCTCACCGTGCCGAAGATCGAGGTTACCGAGGCCCTGCTGCGCGCGTTGCCGAAGACCGACCTGCACTGCCACCTCGATGGCAGCATGCGGCTGAAGACGATTCTCGAGCTGGCCGAGGCCCAGAAGATCAACCTGCCTGCCGACACCGAAGACGGGCTGGCCAAGCACATTCACAAGGGCGAGATCTGCAAAGACCTCGAGGACTACCTGGTGGCGTTTGACGTCACCTGCTCGGTGCTGCAGACCGAAGAGGCGCTCTACCGCGCGGCCTACGAGCTGGGCGTCGACGCCGCGGCCGAAAACGTGCGCTACCTCGAGGTGCGCTACGCCCCGGTGCTCCACCAACAGCGCGGGCTGAAGCTGACCGCCATCGTCGACGCGGTGCTCGAAGGGTTGCGCGAGGCCAAGCGGGAGACGCGCATGAAGTACGGCGTCATTCTGTGCGGCATTCGCCACATGAGCCCGCAGACCAGCGTGCGGTTGGCCGAGCTGTGCGTGGCGTACAAGAACCGCGGCGTGGTGGGCTTCGACCTGGCCGGCGCGGAGGCGAATTTCCCCGCCAAAGAGCACAAAGAGGCGTTTCAGCTTATTTTAAAGAACAACGTGAACTGTACGGCGCATGCCGGTGAGGCGTACGGGCCGGAGTCGATCTCCCAGGCGTTGCACTTCCTCGGCTCCCACCGCATCGGCCACGGCGTGCGGCTGCGGGAAGACGGCGATCTGCTCAACTATGTGAATGATCACCGAATTCCCCTCGAGTGCTGCCCGTCGTCGAACGTGCAGACCCGCGCGGTGAATGATCTGAAGTCGCACCCACTGAAGTTCTATTTTGACTACGGGCTGCGGGTGACCATCAACACCGACAACCGGTTGATCACCGACACCACGGTGTCGAAGGAATACCTCATCGCCCACCGAGAGCTCGGTTTGTCTTTGGAAGACCTGACCACCATTATCGTGTCTGGCTTCAAGAGCGCGTTCCTCCCGTTCCGCGAGAAGCAAGACACGCTCAAGGCGGTGAACGAGGAAATTCAGAACACACTGAAGGAATTCGAGCGCCAACAGCGCGCGGCGGCGGCCCCGGCGTCGGGTCTGGCTCCGAAGTAGAGACCGCGCTCAGCCGACCCGAGCGCCCTTGGGGATCACGACCAGCCCCGACTCGGTCACGGTGAAGCGGCGCTTGTCGTCTTCAGGGTTCACGCCGATGACGGTGTTGGGCGGGATGATCACGTTCTTGTCGATGATCGCGCGGCGAATGTCGCAGTGACGGCCGATCTCCACGCCTTCCATCAAGATGCAGCCGTGCACCTGCGAAAACGAGTTCACCCGCACCCGCGGCGACAGAATGGAGCGGTTCACCAGCGAACCCGAGACGATGCACCCCTCACTCACGAGTGAGTCCGTCGCGCGCCCAACCCGTTCATTCAACACGTCATTGAAGACGAATTTCGCCGGAGGCAGGTTGGAGTTGGCGGTGTGAATGGGCCACTTGTCGTTGTACAAGTTGAACACCGGGTCGATGTTCGTCAGATCCATATTCGCTTGGTAGTAGGCGTCGATGGTGCCGACGTCGCGCCAGTACCCGCGCACGCGCTCGCTCTGCCCAGGCACGATGTTGGTGGTGAAGTCGTACGCCATCACCCGCGCCCGTTTGTGCAGGTTTGCGAGAATCGACTTCCCGAAGTCGTGCGCCGATGTATCGTCTTTGGCGTCGTTGGTGACCTCGTCGATCAGCGTCTTGGTCGAGAAGATGTAGTTGCCCATCGACGCGAGGCACTTGGTCGGGTCTCCCGGCATCGCTGGCGGGTCTTTCGGCTTCTCGACGAACGACAACACCTCGCCCTTTGGGCTCACGTGCAGAATGCCGAACTGAGAGCCCTCTTCGATCGGCACCGGGAGCACCGCGACGGTACAATCTGCGCGCTGCTCGGTGTGGAAGGCGAGCATCTGCTGCATGTCCATCTGGTACACGTGGTCGGCGCCGAACACGAAGACGTGCTCGGGCGATTCGTCGGTCACCAGGTTCAGGTTCTGGAAGATCGCGTCGGCCGAGCCGCGGTACCAGTCATTGCCGGTGCGCATCTGCGCTGGCACCGTCTCGCAGTAGTGGCCGAGAAAGGCCGTCATGCGCCAGCTGCGCGAGAGGTGGTTGTTGAGCGAGTCAGATTTGTACTGGGTTAAAACCTTGATTCGGTACACACCTGAGTTGACGAAGTTCGAGAGGCAGAAGTCGATGATGCGGTACCGGCCACCGAAGGGCACCGCCGGCTTCGCGCGTTCCCGCGTCAACGGTTCGAGTCGAGTTCCCGCGCCACCAGCCAAGACCATCGCCATCGCGTACCCAGGCATATGGCCGATGGTACCTCGGAAAACCGGCGGCTCCGAATGGACAGCCGAGGTACGCTCCGCGCTCCGATGACGACGCCCGAGCCTGCTGGCTTTTCTCGACGCTCCCTCGTGAAGCGGGGCCTGGTCGGCACCGCGCTCCTGGCGGTCGGCGGGGGCGGGTGGCTGGCGCTGCGCTCGAGCACGCTCCTCCCCGCGCCGAGCGAAGGTCTCCTCGCGCTCTCGGTGCGCGAATACTCGGTGGTGGCGGCGCTCGCGGGCCGGCTGATTCCCGCGCGGGCCGGGTTCCCCACCGTGGAGGCGCTGAAGGTGCCGCTGGCGTGCGATCGCATTCTCACCCAGGTCGACGTCACCGCCCGTGACGAGCTGAAGCAGCTGCTGATGCTCTTCGAGAACGCGCTCGCCGGCTTTCTCCTCGGAGGCCGTACGCGCCCCTTCACCGAGCTGAGCGGCGACGAGCAAGAAGCGGTGCTGGTGGAGTGGCGAGACAGCTCGCTGGCGCTTCGGCGAACCGGGTTTCTCGCGCTGCGCGGCCTGGTGATGGCGGCGTATTACGGCAACCCGCTGGTGTGGCCGGCGCTCCAGTACGAGGGGCCTCCGCCGGGCGTGTACAACCCGCAGGCCCCGGTGTGGAAAGGCGGCGGGCAGCCTCGCCCAGCGGGGAACGGCGTGTTCACCGAGCCCGAGAGCGAAGGCGGGGGCACGCCGTGACCGATTTTCTCCCCAGCGACACCGGGCGCATCTTCACCGGCGACGAGCTGATCACCGGCGCGTCGGGCGACCTCTCGTTCGACTGTGACGTGTGTGTCATCGGCTCTGGCTCGGGTGGCGCGTGGGTCGCGCACGAGCTGGTAAAGCGGGGCCGGCGCGTCGTGCTGCTCGAGGAGGGCGGGTACCACACGCGCGCCGAGTTCGACATGACCGAGGCCCGCGCGTTTCCCGGGCTGTACCAAGAGCTCGGCAACCGGGCGACCGACGACCAGGCCATCACCATCGTGCAGGGCCGGAGCCTCGGCGGCGGCACGACGGTGAACTGGTGCTCCAGCTTTCGCACCCCAGACGGCATTCTCGACACCTGGCGCGATCGCTTCGGCGTCGACACGCTCTCGCGCGAGACGCTCACCCCGCACTGGGAGGCCGTCGAGCGGCGCCTGCACATCGCCGAGTGGCCGCTGGCGATGATCAACGAGAACAACCGCGTCCTGTGGGACGGGCTGGGCGCGCTCAACTACGGGCGCGGGTTGATTCGCCGCAACGTGAACAACTGCCTCAACCTCGGCTACTGCGGCATGGGCTGCCCGGTCGACGCCAAGCAATCGATGAGCGTCACGGTCATCCCCGATGCGGTCGAAGCCGGTCTCACGGTGTACGCCAACACGTCGGTGCGTCGCCTGGAGTGGAGCGGCCGCCGCGTCTCCGCCGTGCACGCGCAGGTGCTCGACCCGAGCTCGAACGCGCCGAGCGGCACGACGATCACCGTGCGCCCGAAGCTGACGGTCGTGAGCGGCGGTGCCATCAACTCGCCGGGGCTGTTGCTCCGCTCTGGGCTCGAGGCTGGAGGCCGAGTGGGGCAGCGCACCTGGCTGCACCCGGTGGTGGTGATGATGGCCAAGTTCGACCGCCCGGTGCGCGCGTTCTCCGGAGCGCCGCAGAGCGTGTATTCGCACCACTTCATCGAGCGCGGCCAGGGCAAGGTGGGCTTCTTGCTCGAGGTGCCGCCGGTGCACCCGTTGCTGGCGTCGACCGCGGTGGCGACGCTGGGGCCGCAGTCGCAAGAGCTTTTCAGTCAGCTCCCCAACATCAGCGCCATGCTCGCCGTGCACCGCGACGGGCTGCTCCCCGACGAGACGGGCGCCACGGTTCGGCTGCGGAGCGGCGCGCACTCCCGCTACAGCATCGACTACGCGTTTCGCCCCGCGCACTGGGAGGCGTTTCGCACCGCGTGCAAGGAGATGGCGCGCATTCAGTTCGCCGCCGGCGCGAAGCAGGTGTTCTCGCTGCACCTCGACCCGGTGGTGCTGAACGGCCCCGAGGAGATCGACGCCAAGCTCGACGCCGCACCGTGGGAGAAGCTGCGGCTCAAGGTGATCACCGCGCACCAGATGGGCGGCTGCGCCATGGGCGCCAAGGCCGAGTCCTCGGTGGTCGACCCGCGCCTCCGCTTCCACGGCATGGACAACCTCTTCGTGGTCGATGGCTCCGTGCTGCCAACCTCGCTCGGGGTCAACCCTCAAGAGACCATCTTCGGCATCGCCCGCTGGTCCGCCGAGCACCTCAACGCCGCGGTGGGGTAGGGCAGACCTGGCGACGCGCGCAGCTGACGCGGCACACATCTGACGACGTTGGCCTTCATGGGCACGAAAACGCCCGCGCGTGATCGCGTGCGAGGCGGTACATTGCGCGCTCCATGGCGTCGTCGAAGACACGCGTCACCAAGATCCTGAAGCTGAAAGACGTTCAGCTCCAGGGCGAAGGCTGCCTGGTGCAGATCCACGGGCCTGAGCTGGGCAAGAAGTACGTCATCGATCTCGAAGACGGCCTCACCATGGGCCGCGACGAGCAGAACGCGATCATCATCGATCTCGACAACGTCTCGCGGCGGCACGCGTCGGTCACCGCGCGCGAGGGGCAGTACTTCTTGAAAGACCTCGGCTCAACCAACGGCACGTACCTCAACGACGCCGAGCTCGTCGAAGAGCAGCCGCTGCGCGCGGGCGATTTGATCAAGGTCGGCGGCGCGATCTTCAAGTTCCTCAGCGGCGGCGACGTCGAGGCGCTGTACCACGAAGAAATTTACAGCATGACCATCAGCGATGGTCTGACCCAGATTCGCAACAAGCGCTTCTTCCTCGAGTTTCTCGAGCGAGAAATGGGGCGCTGCCACCGGTACGATCGCGCGCTGTCATTGATCATGTTCGACATCGACCACTTCAAGTCGATCAACGACACCAACGGCCACCTGGCTGGCGACTACGTGCTGCGCGAGCTGAGCGCCACCATCAAGCCCCGGGTGCGCAAAGAAGAATGCTTCGCCCGCTACGGCGGTGAAGAATTCGCGGTGGTGATGCCCGAGGCCGGCACCGAGAAGTCACGCCAGTTCGCCGAGCGCATTCGCAAGCTGGTCGAAGACCACGCCTTCGTCTTCGAGGGAAAGCAGATGAAGGTCACCATCTCCCTCGGCGTGGCCGACCTGACCCGCGAGATGACGGAGCCGATTCAATTCATCAAGGTCGCCGACGCCAACCTCTACACGGCCAAGCGGAGCGGTCGAAACCGGGTCGTCGGGTAGCCGTCAGGAAACGGGAGTCGCCCGGCGGGCGTGCTAGAACGTTCACTGCGTGGCGACTTCGAACCCAGCGCTCGAGCAGTTCATTCGCAGCATTCCCTTGTTCTCGCTGGTCGATGCGAGCGACATGAACGAGGTGCTGCGCTTGCTGCAGCCCGTCGATCTCGTCGCTGGCGACATTCTCTTCGAAGAGGGTGAACCGGGCCGGGCGATGTGGGTGCTCGGGTCAGAAGCCGAGGTCGCCATCGCCACCATGAACGTCGAGCTGCAGCGCTCGGTGGTGGTGGCGTACGCGCGGCAGGGCGACGTGCTGGGTGAAATGGCGCTGGTCGACGACGGGCCGCGGTCGGCCTCGGCGCGCGTCACCAACGACGGCAAGGC
>JAEUJT010000250.1 GCA_016793525.1 Archangium sp.
GAAGTGAACGAGGCCGTGTGGGCGCTGAGGGAGGCGCTCACCCGCGACATCCACTTCTCCATGGTCGAAGGCACGCCCGGCCCCGCCTTCTTCGCCCACGTCATCGCCGAGACCGGCCGCTACCTCGCGCCGCTGGCCAAGGTTCCGGTGGGGGCTCCACTCGCGTACCTCATCGCGCCTCCGACCGAGGCCATGGTGGCGCTCGATGCCGCGTTGAAGGCAGCCGATGTACAGCTGGCGACGTTCTTCGGGCCTCCGACCGAGACCAACTTCGCGGGGGCGTACCTCACCGGAGCGCTGCCCGACGTCGAGGCCGCCGCCCAGGCGTTCACCGACGCGGTGGTGGCTGTGGCCCAACGCCCCCTGGCCGGCCTCGTTCGCCCCGAGCGCGAGCGACGCTGACCGAACACGACGCGGTGTGACACGCCTGAGGCTTGCCTCGTGCCATTCCTCCGTGTCAGGTGCGCCTGCCTCGAGCCGGGGGGAGACGCGTGACCGAAGCGCCAGCAGCACCCGAGAAGCGATACGTCACACCGCGGACCGATCCACTCGTCTGGGTGATTCTCATTCTCGCGGCGCTGACGCGCTTCTCGGGCCTCACCACCCACTCGATGTGGACCGACGAGCTGCTCCGCACCGCCTGGGCGCGCGGCGTGGAGATCGGCCCGGTGGTCGACGCCCCACCCGCCTCGCTGGGCCGCCACGCTCACGCGAACGGCATGCGCGCGTCGCTCGAGGTCATCAACCGGCACACCACGCCGCTCCAGTCGCTCTTCATCAACCGGTACCTGCGCTGGTTCGCCCCCGAAGACGACGCGAGCTGGCGGGTCCCCTTCGTGCTGTTCGGCCTGCTGGCGGTGCTCGGCACGCTGCTGCTCGGGTGGGAGCTCTGCGGCCGCACGGTCGGCCTCATCGCCGGCACACTCGCCGCGCTCTCCCCCTACCAGGTGCACTACTCCCAGGAGTTCAACCACTACGCCATTGCGCTCTGCTTCAGCGCCTTCAGCGGGTTGTTCTTCGTGCGCTTCCTCAAGCGAGGGACCTGGCGCGACGGCGTGCTCTGGGCGGTCGCCAGCGTGCTCGGCCTCTACACCCACTACTACGTGGCGCTCGTGCTCGTGGCCCAGGGCCTGGCCATACTCCCCTGGCTCCGCACCACGCCGCGCGAGGCGCTGAAGCGGCTCACCCCCTTCGGGTTGATGGCTCTCGGCTTCGGGCCGTACGTGCCGGTCGTCATCAAGCAAGCGACCGAGCTCACGTCGAACGCCGTCTCCGGCCAGTTCGGAGGCATGCCCTACTTCATCGCCCGTCTCGGCGACGCGCTCACGGTGCCCTGGGCGGGGGTGGCCAGCAGCCAGCTCCCGGCGGGTTTGGCGGCAGCGCTCGGGCTCGCGTTCCTCGCCCTCATCGCCTTGGGCCTGCGCGCCGAGCCCGACACCCGCACCCGCTGGCTCCTCGGCGCCGGCGTGCTTGTCCCGTGGGCCCTGCTCTTCACTGCGTATTGGGTCCGCGAGAACAACACCCACCTCTGGGCGCGCTACGCGATCTTCATGCACTCCACGATCTACGTGGCGGCCGCCCTGGCGGTGACCCGCCTCGAGCGCGTTCAGCGGGTGGTGCTGGTGGCGGTGCCGGTGGTCGCCATGGCCGTGGGCCTCTTCTATTTCTTCAACCGCTACCGCAAAGAGGAGTGGCGCGAGGTCGCGGAGCTCATCAACACCAGCGCCACCGCCGGCGAGGCCATCGTCCTCGAGCCGAACATGCTCACGCCGGTCTTGGCCCACTACCTGACGGGCGAAACCCCCGTCTCGTCGATGGGCGAGCCCCACGAAGCCCAGTGGATGGCCGAGCGCATGTGGGCGCGCCAGGGCGTCTTTTCGGTGCGCGCGTGGGGGAAAGACGAGGTCTCCGACCTGCTCGACGCGCTCCTGGCCTGCCGGTTCCTCGAGCGAGACACCACCCACTTCTTCGGCCTGCGGGTGACCCATTTCTTCAGGCCGCTCCCGAAGGGCCAGCCCAGCCCCTGCCCCGCGTCGAGCCCGGTGACGTTCGAGACCGGCAGCTGCACCCTCGAAGGCGAAACCGGAGCCGTCACCGCGACGGGCTGGGTCGAAGCGCCCGAAGGCCCCTGGCAGCTCGAGTTCGCCGACGGCCTCAGCCGCGAGATGCTGGGCACGGCCGCCCTCGAGCCTGCGGGCGACGGGGCGTCGCGAAGAACCTACCGCGCCCAGCTGACGCTGTCGGGCGTGTCGATGGGAGCGCTCAGGCCGGTGACGATGCGCCTCGTCGCGCCCGGCCTGCCGCCGAAGCCGCTGGCGAGGCAGGTGCTGTGCATCCGCCGGCCGGCGATGACGGTCACGCCGGGGCCTCTGGTGGAGCGCAGCCGGCTCGAGGCCGTCGTGGCCACGCCCCAGGGGCAGCCGGCGCTCGTCGAGGGGTGGGTCTATTCATCGGCCGGCGTGGCCGAGTTGATCATCTTCATCGACGGCGTCGAGGTGAAGCGCACCCGGTCTTTCGGCTTCGCGCGCGCCGACGTGACGACGTTTTTCCCCGAGGTGAGCCCGTCGTTGACGATGTACTCAGGCTTCTCCGACACCATCGACACCAGCGACCTGAAGCCGGGCAAACACCAGGTGAGCGCGCAGGTGGTGCACCTCGACGGTACCACCCGGGCCATCGAGCGCGACGCGGTGCTCCGGGTGCTGAAAGACGAGTCGGCCTCGTTGCGCACCGCCGAGCGCGGCTTCCTCGAGCGGGTCGAGGTCAACACCCCGGGCAAGCTGGTGACGCTGCACGGGTGGGCGTTTTCGACGTTGGGCATCGACGCGGTGCGCATCTCGGTCGACGACGTCGAGCGCATTCGGCGCCGGCCATCGCGCATCGAGCGCCCCGACGTGGCCAAGAACTACGCCGACGTGCACCCCGACGTGACGCTGCGAGCGGGCTTCGCGGAGCAGTTCGACATCAGCGCGCTCGACTCCGGTCACCACACGGTTCGGCTCGACATGGTGCACCCCGACGGCACGCTGTCGCCCATCACCAACGCGCTCGACTTCACGCGCTGAAGACCCAGAATCTCGTCTCCGCCAGAAATGACCATGTTAGTCATTTCTGACTCAGTTGAACGGATCGGAAAACGCCAACGCATCGATTCAGAATATTCGTATTGACGCAGATGGCCGCGGATTCGTGGAAC
>JAEUJT010000262.1 GCA_016793525.1 Archangium sp.
TTCGCCGCGACGCGATTCGCACCAACCCCGGGCCGAAGCTGCGGCTCCTCGGGTACTTCGCCTGCCTCGGCCTCGGCTACATCTTGGTCGAGCTCGGGCTGATGCAGCGCTTCATCTTGTTCCTCGGCCACCCGGTGTACGCGCTGGCGGTGGTGCTGGCCACGCTGCTGGCCTCGTCTGGCGCCGGCAGCGCGCTGTCGTCGGCGGTGAGCAAACGCTTCGGCGAGACGGGCGCCATCACCCGCGTCGTCGGCGCGCTCGCGGTGGTGCTGGTGGTGTACGCGGTGGCGCTGCAGCCGCTGTTCACCGCGCTCCTGGGGTTGCCCCTCGTGGGCCGCATCGTGCTCTGCGTGCTGCTCGTGGCCACCCTCGGCGCGCTCATGGGCATGTTGTTGCCGCTCGGGGTGCAGCTCGCGCAGGGCGCGGGGCCCGAGATGGTGCCGTGGGCGTGGGGCATCAACGGCGCCACCAGCGTCGTCGGCTCGTCGCTCTCGCTCATCGTCTCGATGAACTACGGCTTCACCACCACGCTGCTCAGCGGCCTCGCCGCCTACGCGGTGGGCGCGCTGCTGCTGCGGAGCGGTTCCAGCGGCGGGGCTCCGGCCTCGTCCCCCTGAGCGCACCTGGCCGCGCACGGCGGTACTGACCACGCCACCTCTGTGAGCGGTGCCCGCGGGAGCGTCAACCGCGAAGACCGGCACGCGCCGAACGGAGCGACCGGGGCCCTCCGCTCATGTGTCCATCGAGTCGAGCGGAGGCCGCGACGACGCGTTCGACGTGCGGGAAGGACGCGTGGCGCTCAACCGGAGTGGTCGGCGCTAAAACCCGGGCCGGCCATCGCGTACGCGCCGGGCATCGACGCACAGCACCAACCCATCGAACGAGCCGCACGACGCCGCCGCGAAGCCAGGGTCGCGCACGTGTTCGGGGCCCGTGACGTAGAGCGTGTCGGGGTCGAGCGGCCCGACGAACGGCGCGCCGCACTGCGAGGCGAAGCCGTACGGCACCCGGCCCACGTGCCCGCTGTTGATGGTGAGGCCCTCACGCGCCGCGACGCGGGTGAGACGCCCCACCACCTCGGGGTTGTACGGGCACACCCACTGCACCTGTGGGGGCACGATGGCCAGGTGGCGGTACACCGCGCCCGCGCCGTTCCACACCGCGCTCAATTCCGGCATCGGCCCCGTGGAGGTCGGGGGTCGCGGAGGCTTCTTCTCCGCGAGCTGCAGCGCCAGCGCGGCCACCAGCACGCCCGCGCGGAGCAGCCGGGGCCACGGGCTGCGCGCCACCAGCACCAGCGCTCCCAGCAGCGTCAGCGCGTGCACCGGCCACACGAAGCGACCGGAGCCCCGAAAGGCGTTGGTCAGCGGGTGCAGCGGCGCGTAGAGCGCACCGAGGTCGAGCACCACCCGGCCGGCCACCATCACCACCGACGACCAGGCGTAGACGAACAGCGCCAGCGCCATCGCCACCACCGGCCACACCCGACGGGCGACGTGCGGCAGGCGGCGCCGCTGGCCGATGGCGCCGACGAGCGCCGCGCCGAGCGCGAAGAGGCCGCCCGCGCCGAGGTACCCGAAGCCCTCGCCCTGCCTCGGCCCGGCCGCGAACCCGGGCACGAGCGTCGAGCTGCCTTGGCTGTTGAACAGCGCCAGCGGGTCGGCGGAGAACTGACCGAAGCCCTCAGCCCCCGGGTCGACCGCCGCCGCGGGAATCGCCCCGGTCGCCCACAACATGGCCACCACCCCAGCGACCAGCGCGCCGAGCAGCGGCGCGACGCTCCGCCAGCGCCCTCGGCCCGCGATGAGCAGCACCGCCACGGAGAGCGGAATGGCCTGCGCCGCCAAGTAGCCGTCGAGACCCACGGTGAAAACCGCCCACGCCACGCTGGCGCGCGCGGCGCCAAGCGACTCGGCCGGAGAGCGCGCCGCCCACAGCGCACACCCGAGTTGCACCGCCAGCACCGCGTGCCCCATCAACGCCAGGTGACCGAAGCGCGCGGCCAGCACCGGGTCCATCAGGCCCAGCAGCGCACCCGCGACGCGCGCGAAGCCTCCAACGCCAGCCTTCTCGAGCGCCCACCGGTAGGCGAGCGCCTGCCCCACGAAGCAGGCCACCAGCCATGCGCCGTAGAGCTGAAACTCGGCGGCGACGAAGGGCGCAGCGAGCTTGCCGACCAGCCCGACCCAGAACACCACCGCGTTGTAGAAAACGGGAATGCCGTAGGGGTACAGCAGCGCGGGAATGGCGCCCGGCTGCAGCGTCCACGGGCCGCGAATGAAGAGGAGCCACGCGTTGTAGGTGAGCTCCCAGTCGCCGTCGTGCATCCACCGCGTCTCGAGCGGGTTCAGCACCGGCCAGCCGATGTGCCACACAGTCCACCCGAGCGCGGCCACGACCAGCACCACCGACTCCAGCCACCGGAGCGGATGTGGTCCCCAGATCATGCCGTTTCCCAGATCATGTCGTTTCCCAGATCATGCCGCGCGGCGAACGAAGCCATCGACTTGCTGGCGAAAGGCCTCGCTCCACGGCGCTGGCTTTCGGCTCTGAGGGTCGACGCACACCATCACCCGCGTGCCCACCGCGTGGTCGACGTCGAGGTCCATGGGCATGACGCAGAAGCCGAAGGTGAGGCTGGTGGTGCCGAGCTTCTCCAGCCACACCCGAACGCGCACCTCGCCCGTGCCCTCGACCGGTTTGAGGTATTCGATGCTGTTGGTGCGCACGAGCTGGAACCAGTCGGGCCGCTTCGAGGGCGCCGCGCTGCCTCCGCCGTTCACCCGTTGCCAGAAGGAGCCGATGGTGCGCTCGACCAGCAACACGTAGCGCGCGTTGTGCAGAATGCCCAAGGCGTCGAGGTCGTCGAAATACACCCCGTGTACGGCCTCGTGGTACCGCAGGTTCGCCGAGCGGGAGCTCATTCGGGCTGTTTGCCACCCGGCGCGGGCGCCTACCAGCGTTCCCGGCCACCGATGAAGTCGTAGGGGTAGCCCCACGCGGGCTCGCTCGCGGCGTCTAACGTTTTCACCTGCGCGTCGGTGAGCGCCAGCTGCTGCGCCGCCAGGTTGTCTTGCAGCTGCGCTACCGTGCGCGCGCCGAGAATGACGCTCGTCACCTCGGGCTTGCGCAGGAGCCACGCGAGCGCCACCCGCGCCGGGGTGCTGCCCACCTCGGCCGCCACCGCCGCCACGGTCTCGATGGTCTTCCACGTGCCGTCGACGTTGTATTTCTTCCAGGTGTCTTTCCACTCTGAGAGCCGGGTGCCCGCGGGCGGCGGCGCGTCTTTGCGGTATTTGCCGGTGAGCAGGCCTCGGCCGAGCGGGCTCCACACCAACAGCCCCAGCCCGAACGCCTTCGCCGCGGGAATCATCTCTCGCTCGGCGCCGCGCTCGAGCAGGCTCCACTGCAGCTGAATCGACTCGTAGCGCGTCACGTTCTTCAGCTGCGCCGTCAACGCCGACTCGGCCAGCCGGTAGCCGGTGTAGTTCGAGCAGCCGGCGTAGCGAACCTTGCCCGCGCGGATCAGGTCGTCGAGCGCGCGCAGCGTCTCCTCGACGCCCACCGAGCCGTCTTGCATGTGCACCTGGTACAGGTCGATCCACTCCGTGTTGAGCCGCCGGAGCGAGTCTTCACAGGCCTGAATGATGTGCCGCCGCGACAGCCCCAGCTCGTGCGGCGTCGGGCCCATCGCGAAGCGGCACTTGGTGGCGATGATGAGGGTGCGACGTCGCGGGCCGAGCCACTGGCCGAGCAGCGCCTCGCTCTGCCCGTCGCTGTACACGTTGGCGGTGTCGATGAAGTCGATGCCCGCGTCGAGCGCGGTGTCCAACACCCGCTTCGCTTCGTCGTTCGCCGAGGTGACGCCCTTCATGAAGCCCTGCGACTCGCCGAACGTCATCGCGCCCATACACAGCGACGACACCTTCAAGCCGCTCGTTCCCAGCCGCCGATGTTCCATGCGCGCGATGTAACGCGGCTCATTCTTCGGCACTGACGAAAATTGTCAGTGTACGGAACCGGCCCTTTTCGCCGCAGACGGACCGACAGCGGTGTGCTTGAGTCCCTCGCGTGCGGCCGCCGCCAGACGACAAAGGCAAGTTCGAAACGAACATCGGGCAGAGTGTCATCGACGAAGCGCTGAAGAGTGTCGAAAAGCGCCGCGCCGAAGCACGAGGGACCGATCTCGACCTCGAGGCATCTCCCGACGACCCGGCGGAGGCGACCATTCAAGGCGCGACGCCGCCCGACGCCGTCCCCACCGCGCCCGACCCGGCGCCTCCCGATGTGGCCGTCGCCGCGCCTGATCCGCGCGACGCGGAGATCACCTCGCTCAAGGCGAGCCTCGACCTCTCGCTCGAGCGCGGCCGCGACATGATGCAGAAGCTGAAAGACGAGCACGAGAAGCTGCTCCGCTCCACGGCCGACCTCGAGAACTACCGCAAGCGCGCCGCCAAAGAGAAAGAAGAGATGCAGAAGTTCGGCAACGAGCGGCTGCTGAAAGACTTTCTCCCGGTGTTCGACAACTTCGACCGCGCGCTCGAGCACGCCAAGAGCGCGTCTGACTTCGACAGCCTGAAGAAGGGCGTCGAGATGATGCGCAAGCTGTTCGAAGACACGCTCGGCAAACACGGCGTGAAGGCCTTCAGCGCCAAGGGCAAGGCGTTCGACCCGACGCTGCACGAGGCGATGACCTCGGCCGAGAGCGCCGACCTGCCGCCCAACCACGTGCACACCGAGGTGCTGCGCGGCTTCACGCTCAACGACCGGCTCGTCCGGCCCGCGCTGGTGGTGGTGTCGAAATTGCCCCCCGCGCCGGCGCCGCCGCCTGAAGCGCCCGCGGCTCCTTCACCTGATGCTGCACCGGCCGAACCGAAGGCCGCGGATCCGTCCGCTCCGCCGGCGACTGAGCCAACGACGTAATTTTCTCCGCGACATCTCCATGGTTTCGAAATTTTCGAGGGGGCTATGAGCAAAGTCATCGGCATCGACTTGGGCACCACCAACTCGTGTGTGGCCGTGATGGAGGGCGGCGAGCCCGTCGTCATTCCCAACAGCGAAGGCAGCCGCACCACGCCGTCGATGGTGGCCTTCACCGACGCCGGTGAGCGCCTGGTGGGTCAAATCGCCAAGCGCCAGGCGGTCACCAACCCCGAGAACACCGTCTACGCGGTGAAGCGTCTGATGGGCCGCAAGTTCGACTCCGAGGAGTCGAAGCGCGCGCAGTCGATGGTGCCGTACAAGGTCGTCGCCTCGAAGAACGGCGACGCCTGGGTCGACATTCGCGGCAAGCAGTACAGCCCGCCCGAAATCTCGTCGATGGTGCTGACGAAGATGAAGCAGACCGCCGAAGACTACCTCGGCGAGACGGTGACCGAGGCGGTGGTGACGGTGCCCGCGTATTTCAACGACGGTCAGCGCCAGGCGACGAAAGACGCCGGCCGCATCGCGGGTCTCAACGTGCTGCGCATCATCAACGAGCCCACCGCGGCCGCGCTCGCCTACGGCCTCGACAAGAAAGAAGACTCGAAGGCCGAAAAAGTCGCCGTGTACGACATGGGCGGCGGCACGTTCGATATCTCGATCCTCGAGCTCAGCGCTGGCGTGTTCGAGGTGAAGGCGACCAACGGCGACACGTACCTGGGCGGCGAAGACTTCGACAACAAGCTCATCGACTGGCTCGCCGAGGGCTTCAAGACGGCCAACGGCGGCATCGATCTGCGCAAAGACCGCATGGCCCTGCAGCGGCTGAAAGAAGCGGCCGAGCGCGCGAAACACGAGCTCTCGAGCGCGACCGAAACTGAAATCAACCTGCCCTTCATCACCGCCGATGCGTCGGGCCCCAAACACCTCCAAGAGACGGTCAACCGCACCGGCTTCGAGGGCCTGGTGAAAGACCTCATCGACCGCTCCGAGGCGCCCTGCAAGACCGCGCTCACCGACGCGGGCCTCACCGCGCAGCAGATCGATCAGGTGCTGCTCGTCGGCGGCATGACGCGCATGCCGGCGATCGTCACCAAGGTGAAAGAGATCTTCAACCGCGAGCCCCACAAGGGCATCAACCCCGACGAAGTCGTGGCCGTGGGCGCGGCGATTCAGGGCGGCGTGCTCAAGGGTGAGGTCAAAGACGTCCTCCTCCTCGACGTCACCCCGCTGTCGCTCGGCGTCGAGACCGCGGGCGGCGTGTTCACGAAGATCATCGAGAAGAACACCACCGTGCCCTGCAAGAAGTCGCAGGTCTTCTCCACCGCCGCCGACAACCAGCCGCTCGTGTCCGTGCACGTGCTGCAGGGCGAGCGCGAGATGGCGGCCGACAACAAGACCATGGCGCGCTTCGAGCTCGTCGGCATTCCCCCCGCGCCGCGCGGCGTGCCGCAGATCGAAGTGACCTTCGACATCGATGCCAACGGCCTGGTGCACGTTTCGGCCAAAGACCTCGGCACCGGCCGCGTGCAGCAGGTGCGCATCGTCTCGAACTCAGGCCTCACCGAGGCTGAAATTCAGAAGATGGTGAACGACGCGCAGTCGAACGTCGAGGGCGACAAGAAGAAGAAAGAGCTCGCCGAGCAGAAGAACAACGCAGAAGGCCTGATGTACACGACGGAGAAGTCCATCGAGGAGTACGCCTCGATGCTCTCCGAGAAGGACCAGAGCGAGATCAAGGCCGACCTCGAAAACCTGAAGAAGCAGCTCACCACCAACGACGTCGACAAGATCAAAGAGGCCATCAAGCAGCTCGAGGGCTCCGCGTACCGCATCGCCGACGCCATCTACTCCGCAGAAGCGAAGGCCGAGGCGCCCGCGGAGGCCAAGAAGTAGCGCGTGCTCCAGTTCGAGTCGGCCGCGCTCAAGTTCGACTCCGCCGATGAGGAGCTGCGCTTCCTGCGCGGGCTGGTGGCCGTGCAGCGCCTCGCTGACGAGGTGCTCGAAGACTGCATCGCCCGGCAGCTCGGCCTCGCCGCTGCGGCCGACGTGTTCCTCACGCAGTGCGCGCGCATGGTCCACGCGAGCGCCGCCTTCCTCCAGCTCGAAGGCGTCGAGGGCCCGGTGCTCACCCGCACCTGGGGCGACGACTGGAGCGACCTCTCCGACGCGCCCGAGGGGGTCGCCGCGGGCAACGGCGCGACCACCTTCGTCGTGCCCCTCGACCTCGGCCACGTGAAGCTGGGGAAGCTCGGGTTTCGCCTCCACGGCCACTTCAGCGACGGCGGCGCGCAGGTGATGGCCCTCGTGCGCGCGGTGGCGGAGATGTTCGACAGCGCGGTGCTCTCCTTCATCGCGCTCGCCGACGGGCGGCCGGTGCAGGCGCGCCTGAGCGAGCTGGGCGAGGTGCTCAAGCCGCGGCCGCACGCGCACATCGGTCGCTACGAGGTGCTGGAGCCGCTCGGCACGGGCGGCATGGCCCAGGTGATGGTGGCGCGTACGCTCAACCCCCAGGGCATCTCGCGGCTGGTGGCGGTGAAGCGAATTCTCCCCAAGCTCGCGGCCGAGCCCGCGCTCGTGCACCAGTTCCTCGACGAGGCGAAGCTGGGCATGCGGCTGAGCCACCCCAACCTCGCGGTGACGTACGACTTCGGCGAAGCCGACGGCACCTACTTCATCGCGCTCGAGCTCGTGCGGGGAATTGACTTCGACCACCTCATCTACTGGCCGCACGGCGCGCCGTCGCTCGAGGTGGTGAGCGCGGTGGTGAGCCAGGCCCTCGAGGGGCTGCAGGCGGCGCACGACGTGCGGGGTGACGACGGGCTCCCCCTCGGGCTGGTGCACCGCGACGTGTCGCCGCACAACCTGATGGTGGGCTTCGACGGGCTGGTGAAGGTGCTCGACTTCGGCGTGGCCAAGATGCGCCATCAGCGCACGGTGACGCTGCCCGGACTGGTGAAGGGCAAACCGCTCTACATGTCACCGGAGCAGGCCGCCGCCGAACGCATCGACCGCCGCAGCGACATCTTCTCCATGGGGCTGGTGCTGCACGAAGCGCTCACCCGCACCCGCGCCTTCGACAAGCAGAATGACACGCTGTCGATGCAGGCCATCGTCAACGAGCCGCTGGTGCGGCACCCGGCGATTCCCGACGCGGTGTGGCCGGTGGTGGCGCGCGCGTTGGAGAAGTCGCCCCTGCACCGCTTCCAATCGGCCGCCGACATGGCGCAGGCGCTCCGGCTGGCGTGCCCGCCGATGCCGTCGAGCGAATTAGGGAACCTGGTGGCCGCGCGTTTCCCACGCCGGGTGGCCGAGGTCGCCGCCTGGGAAGCGATGCGGCTGGAGCGCGGAGCCGCTGAACGTCGGCCTCCGACTCGGGTGGGCTGAGTCGTTTCAGGGGCTTGCGGTGGAATAGCCCGTGCAGCGTGGGGCCTCCACCATGCCCCACGCCACGCACTTCCTTTCCCGTTTGGAGCGCCTGACTCCGTCTCAGGTCGACCTCGCGCTGACGTTGTACCGAGCCCCGGCAGTCCTTCAGGTCTTCGCGGCCGTGTTGCAGATCCCGGCCGATTCGCGCCTCGCCGTCGCGTTGGACGAGTCTGCGTCACCCCCGCATCTGGTGATTGCTGGAGACGGCGGCTTCATCACCTGTCTCGGGCCCGGCATGTCGACGGCGCAGCTGCCCGTGATTCCGTTCGAGGTGCTCAACGCCGTGATGACGCGGTGCAAACACCTGTCGCTGGCAGACCAAATGGTGGGTGAAACCGGCCGCGGGTTCATGCTCCACCGACGCATGTTCGAGCCTGACCAGCTCTCGCGCGAGGCGTTCGTCGGCATCGGGGCCTACTACGACCCGCTGGTGCGCGAGCTGCGCCCGCTGATGCAGACGTTCATGAAGACCGCGCGGGAGTACACCGAGCGTGCCGCCGGTGGACAGACGGCACCGGCGCTCCTCGAGCTGTGGTGGACGAGCATCAACGCGAGCGGTCACGGCGCCATGCTCATCGCTCGCGGACGCCCAGCGCTGGCGGCCGAAGACATCGATGACGTGCTCGATGTCGCCATTCGCTCCGGGCACCTCGCGACCGTCGCGCGCGGGCTGTGGGCGTCGGTCCAGGTCGGCCAGGCGCGGTGGTCGTCGTGCCTGAAGCACCTGGGCGGCGGCGCGTCGTTCAACACGTTTGTCCGCTGCGCGCTCGAGGTGACCGTACATGCGCTGGCCGACACGTCGCTGCGCAACGTCACCCGCCGCGCGCTCACCGAGGCAAGCTCGGTGCTCACCGTCGAGACCCACCTCGCTGCGCCCGCGGTGTGCTCGATGTTGCTCGCGGTGCTCGACTCCCCTGACGTGCATCACGAGCTCTTCCGCATGGCCTCCGCGCAACTGTGTGTGGTGCTGGGTGAGCGCGCGTCAGCCACGTCGGACTTCCGCTTCGCCTCGGGCGACGCGGTGCCGCGGTCGCTCCTCGGCGCTGG
>JAEUJT010000265.1 GCA_016793525.1 Archangium sp.
GACCTCCAACGCTCCGCCGCGCACCTTCAGCACGCCGGCGCCGAGCAGCGCGCGCAGCACCTCGGTGACGAAAAGCGCGTTGCCCTGGGTGTGGCTGTGAATGCGGTCGACGAGCGACTCCGGCACGGCCTTGCGCGCCTGGCGCAGCGTTTCGGCGACCAGCAGCCCGGTGCCATCTCGGGTGAAGGGCGCCAAATCGACGCGGGCGAAGCCGGCCTTGGTGCGGGCCTTGTCGAGAATGGCGGTGAGGGGATGTTCGGGTGGCGTCTCCTCGGGGCGGAAGCTGCCCACGATGAGCAACGACGCGCTGGCCACGTTCATCGACGCCGACTCCAGCGCCTGCAGCGTGCCGTGGTCGGCCCACTGCAAGTCGTCGAGCATCAACACCAGCGGCGCACCCTTGGGCGCGATGGCCTCGAGCAGCCGGGTGAACATCTGCATGAAGCGAACGCGGTCTTTGCCTTCTCCCAGGTACGTCGGCGGCGGCGCGTCGGGGAGAATGCTGGCGAAGGCCGGCACGACTTTCACGAGCTCTCCGGCGAGCTCACCCACCGCGCTGCGGATACGCGCGATGGCCGCTTCGCGCTCGGCGACCGGCTCGCGCTGGAGGTGCTCCACGTGGTGGCTCAGCACCTCTGACAACACGTACCAGGGCAGCCCCTTGGCGTGAGCGAAGCACTTGCCCGAAGCGAACCGCGCGCCCTTGGCGAGGGAGCGGCACACGAATTCTTTCAGCAGCGCGCTCTTCCCCGTGCCGGCCAGCCCGGAGACGAAAAACCACTGCACGTGGCCGTCGGCGGTGCGGGTGAGGCTGGCCTCGAGCTGCGCAAGCTCCTCCCCGCGCCCGATGAAGACGTGGCCCACGCGCTCGTTGGCCGAGAGGCTGGTGTCGAGGGGGAAGTCGGGGCTCGCATCGCCCCGGCGGAGGCGGCTCATCACCTCGCCCAGGTCGTGCGCGACGCTGCTGGCGCTGCGGTAGCGCTCCGACGGGTTTTTCTGCAGCAGCTTCAGCACGAGCCGGTCGAGCAACGGCGGGAGGCCCGGCGTCACCGTCGACGGCGCGCGCGGCGTCTGGGAGACATGGGCCTTGAGCAGCGCCAGCGGATCATCGGCGTCGAAGGGCACCTGCCCGGTGAGCACCTCGAACAGCAGCACCCCCAGCGCGTAGATGTCGGAGCGCGCGTCGACCGGCCAGTCGACCAGCCCGGTCTGCTCCGGCGACATGTAGTGCGGCGTGCCCGACACACCTTTGGTGGCGCCCGTCGCGCTCACCGCCAAACCGAAGTCGACCAACTTCGCCGTCGGCCCGGGGAGCACCAACACGTTGGCCGGCTTCAGGTCGGCGTGCACCACGCCCTTCTCGTGCAGCCGCGACAGCGCATCGGCGATCTGCCGGCCCAGCTCGAGCCCGTCGAGGAGCGCGGGCTTCTGGGCGCGGATGAGCGCGTCGAGGCCCTGGCCGTCGATGAGCTCCATGCACATGAACGGCGCGACGCCGTCGTCGCCGATTTCATGCACCTTCACGATGCTGGGGTGGCTCAGCTCGGCGAGGAGCCGGGCTTCGCGCACGAACGAGAGCCGGGCTTCACCGTCGGCCGCCGCGCGCTCGGGCAGCAACCGCTTGATGCACACCGGCTGCGACGCGGAGTTGAGCGCCGCGTACACCTCCGACAAGTCGGTGCGGGCGATGCGGCGGGTGATTCGGTACGAGCCAATGACCTGCGGCGTCTCGCTCACGGGACCTCACACGGAAGCGGCGATGATGTGCATGTCCTTGAAGAATTCGTACGGCCGTTCGGGGGAGTCGACCACGTTGAAGCGGGTGAACCCCGCCTCGCGCAGCAGCTTGAAGTGGTGGGGCACCCGGCGGTAGCGCGTGGTGGGTGACTTGGCGAGGAAGTACACCGCGCGCATGTGGAGCGCCCGGGTCTCGTCGGTCTCTTTCTCGGGAATCATTCGCTCGATGATGAGGAACTCGCCGCCCGGCTTCAGCGCCTCGCGCGCGCGCCGGTAGATGCGCACCAGCTTCTCGTCGTTGAAGTCGATGGCCGAGCGGCAAATGGTGATGACGTCAGACGGAGGCAGCGGCGTGGCCAGCACGTCTCCGCCGATGGCCTTCATGCGCTTCTGCAGGTCCGGCGACGCCGCCGCCAGCTGGGCCTGGCCGATGTCGGCGCACGCCGGCACGTCGATGAACGCGCCCTCGAGCGTCGGCACCGCTTTCAGCACGCCCGTGACGAAGGCCCCCGTGCACCCGCACAAGTCGAGCAGCGTGGAGCGCTTCGAGAAGTCGTACGTCTTCAGCACCACGTCGACGATTTTGGCCACCGTGGTGTCGAGGTACGCCGAGTAATTCGCGGCGAC
>JAEUJT010000316.1 GCA_016793525.1 Archangium sp.
ACCTCGACGGCGGTGGCCCCTGGTGCGAGGTCGGGCAGGGTGACCTGACCCGCGTCGTTGGTTCGCAGCCGCGCCGCGCCGAGGGCTACGAGCGCCCCCGCCAACGGTGCGTGAGTCTCGGCGTCTCGCACGGTGACGACCAGGGCGCCGCGGCGCACTCGCCGGAGCGCGAGCTGCAGGTGCGCTTCACCGCCGGCCATCACCTCGACTCGGGCCAGCGCGGGCTCATAGCCGTCGATGCGCAGCGTGGCGGAGACCGGGCCCGCCTCGACGTCGGGGAGCCGGGCCGTGCCCAGCGCGTCGAGCCGCACGCGGAGCGGCCCCGCCGCCGTCTCCACCGACAGCACTGGCTCCATCAACGGCTCGCCATCGTCGGTCGAGACCGACACTCGAACGGCCCCGGTGTGCGGCACCTCGGGCAACGCCTGCCACGCCAGATCGAGGCCCACGCCGGCCCGCACCACCTGCTGCAGCCCGACCGCATTGGCGTAGCTGTCGACCGAATAGCCTCCCTCGGCCATCACCCGCCATACCAGCGACCCCGTGCGCGCCACCTTCACTCGCACTCCGCCGCCGACCGAATATCCGCTGGGCAGCGGCGCCTCGAAGCGGCCCTCGATGGTCACCGGCCCGACATCGACGAACGCGCGAGCGCCAAGCAGAACGCTGTGTCGCATGACGGCGGTGAGCGTCGACGGCTCGGCGGTGTCGAAGGCCGGCACGGTGTGCAGCGCATACGCGACGAGCGCCTCGAGCCGCGCTGGGCCCAGTCGAAGTCGGGCGGTCGGGCCGAGGTGGGCGCGCGCCAGACGCACGCCGGCGACGCGGGCGCCCTGGTCGAACACGCCGAAGGCGTCGAGCTCGAGCGCCGCGGCCAGGCCCAGCACGTCGAGCAGCAGCCAGGCCCACCCACGCACGGCGACGCTCTCGAGCGAAAGCCCGTCATACGTCAGCGTACGGCTTGGGGCCTGCCAGCTGCCGCTGCGAGAAGAGAGGCCCGCTTGGAGCCGCGCCTCCCACGCCTCGTCGGGTGCGCCGGCACCGCTCGCGCACACCACGACGGGGACGAGGACCAGCGCGGCCAACGACACCGGCCCACTCTATCGCAGAGCGCTGGTGTCGGAGAGCGTCAGACGCCGCTGCGCTCGCGCCACGCGGGCTCGGGCGTCGGCAACCCGACCAGCGGCTGGCCCAGGCGGGTCGTCAGCATGGCGCCCACGGCGACGAAAGACGCCAAGATGTACGCCGCGGGGCCCACCACGGGGATCTGCGCCACCGCGACGGTCACCAGCGCGCCCACGGCGAGAATGAGCGCCCGGGTGCGGCGGAGTCGCCCCGTCGGCAGCGCGGCGCCCACCACGTTGGCCACCATCGCCAGGCCGAGTGGCACTGCCACCACGATGCAGACCCACAGCACCATGGCCACGGGAATGCCGATGAGGCTGATGCACAGCAGCGCCGTCGCTGGGAGGGTGCCGACGAGGGCCAAGACGCCGATGGCTCCGTTCTTCACCGGCGCCTCGCGGATGCTGGCCTCGAGCCGCGCCATGCGCTGGGGCGCGATGACCGAGAAGATGAACCCGAGCCCGAACAGCAGCGCGAACGAGGCGAAGAACGACGCCACCCGCGACGATTCAGACGGCGCACGCAGCGCCTCGTCGTCGTGCTTCACGGCGCGGGTCGAGATGACCTTGCCGAGCGCCGCGCCGCCCATCGCCACCTCGCGGCCCAGCACGCGCCCGCTGCCCTGCTTCACGATTCGGCCGCCGAAGGAGACCGCGTCACCTTCGACCACCGCTCCGTCGCCCACCACCACGTCAGCGCCGAAGGCCACCGCGTCTTCGGTGACGACCGCTCCGCGCTCGAGAATGACCGGCCCCCCGTAGCCGATGGCGGAGTCGATGGTGCTGCCGGCCTCGACCACCACCGGCTCGCCGGTCGAGACCAGATCTCCGCGCGACTGCACCGCGGCGGGCATCCCGGCAGGTGGGGGACGGGGGGCGACTGGAAGCAGCGCGGAGGACGGCAGATGCCCCGATGCGCCAGCGGCTCCCGGCATGCGAATGACCCACAGCGCGCCCTCTTGCTCGACGGTGAACCCGTACACCTTGCTGAGCGACATGAGCGCTTCGCTGGCGGGGAGGTCTTTGAGGTGCACCTTCACCGGCTGCGCGAGCTCGGTCGTCACCACCACGTTGAGCCCACCTTCGTCGGCGATGCGACGAATCGCTTCGTGGAGCGGGCCTTCGTACGAGAGCTCGACCGGCTGCCCGGCCGTCACCACCGCTGCCAGCAGGAGCGCGTGCATCATGACGTCACCTTCATCGTGGTGCGCGGGAGCAGGCGGCCAAGGCCCCAGACGCAGCTCGTCAGGGCGACGACCACCATCGCCACCGCTGGGAGGGCCGCGGTGCGCCACACGGCCTCTCCGGCGCTGGCGAGGGCGACCAACAGGTGCCGGCCGTCGACGGCCAGCCGCGCCGCCGCGACGCCCAGCTGGGTCGAGGGGTTGCCGCTCGCCGCAATGGCCCCGATGGACCCCGCGAGCGCCGCGAAGAAGATGCTGGTGCCCAACACCACGTCAGATCGTGACGGGGCCGGCGGTGGCGCCGCGGCCACTCGGGCCATGACGTGCTGAAGGAAGTCGGGCGGGGGGAGCGGGTCGACCAGCCGCGAGAGGTCGTGCTCCAAGAGCCGGTGCGCTTCGGCCACCTCGGCGCGCTGGGCGTCGTCAGGGGCAGCTTCTCGAAGCAAGGCCTCGAGCTCAGCGCTGTGTCTGGTCTCGTCGGTCATGGGGTGACCTCGGCGGGCTGCATCTGGCGGCGCAGCTTCTCTCTCGCCCGGAACAGCCGCGCCATGATGGTGCCCGGGGCCACGCCCATCACCTGGGCGATGTCTTTCGTGGTGCGTTTTTGCACGTAGTACAGCGCCAGCACCTCGCGGTCGTCGAGCGGGAGCGTGTTGAGCGCTTCCTCCAACGACTGGCGCTGCTGGCGGGCGATGGCTGCGTCTTCGGCGCTCACCTCATCAGACGCGAGGTGGTGCGCGTGATCGTCGACGTCGTCGGTGCCCAACTTCTGGCGCCGCCGCAGCAGGTCGAGGCACAGGTTGCGGGCGATGGTCATCACCCAGAGGTCGAACGGCCGCGCCTCGTCGTAGGTCGGCAGGTGCTGGTACGCGCGCAAGAAGGTCTCCTGCGCCACTTCGGCGGCCTCGGCGTCAGCGCGGAGCAGCCGCACGCACAACCCGTACACCGGCCGCTGGAGCGCGCGCACGAGCGTGGCGAAGGCATCGGAGTCTCCGCGGCGGGCGCGCCGGACCTCGTCGGCCCACGGTTGCACCTGGGGCGGAGGCGCCGTCACCCCAACCACCATCGGCCAAGCACTGCTGATTGAGCGTGTATCCACGAGAACATGAACGAATGCGGCGGCCACCCATTGCCGCCCCAGTTCGAGATTAAACAGCTCGAATTTCAGCTACTTATGCGTGTTTTCGGCCCGGCGTTCGGCGCGCAGGGCCTTCTTTTGCCGCTGGCGCTCGCGGTAGCCCATGGCGGGCGTGGCGGGGGCGGCGACGGCGTGAGGCGGCGCGGCGGGTTTGGTGCTGCGCGTCGACGGGCGCTGAGGGGCTCCCGCTCCGGCGTTGGCGGCGGGGCCGCGGCGCTTCGGCGTGGCGACCTCGTCATCATCGTCATCGTCGTCGTCAGACGTGTCGACCCGGGTGGTTTGCGCGGGAGGCGCCTCGACCTTGGCGTAGCGCTCGCCTTCGAAGTCGCTCTCTTTCTTGAAGGCGAAGTGGAACAAGCGCTTCACCACCAGCGTGGCGTAGCTCCCCGGGGGCAGGGTGAAGGCGATGTTCACTTTGGAGAAGCCGCGGTTGAGCTCGTCGGGCCGCTCCTTGCCCACCACCAGCTTGGCGGGAGACACCAGCAGCGGGCGCTCTTCGTGCTTGAAGAAGAGCAGCTTGGGCGCCTCTTCGATGCGGAGCTGCTCGAAGGTCAGCTTCTCGCGGCCCATCACCCACTTCACCGCCTCTTCGACCTTCGGATCAGAAAACGTCGAGTCGGGGGCGAGCAGGGGGAACGTGGCGTCGCGCAGGTAGCGCAACACCTCAGACGGCGCGTCGCGGTGGTGGAGCAGGGTGCCGGCCTGGTACGGCATGGGGAACAGGTGCTCGCGCGGCAGCAGAATCTGGAGCAGCCGGCGCACGCCTTCGTTCCACAAATACGACTGGTAGGTGAACAGCAGCATCGCCCGGTACGAGGAATCGATCTGCAGAAACGCCTTCACGAAGTTGGTCGGCTCGTCGCGGAGCGCCTTGAAGATGCGCGCGTATTTGCGGTTCGACGGGTACGGGCACCGCGCGCCCCAGTCGCCCCAGTTCGCGGCCCAGAAGCCCTTCACCTTCGCGTCTTCTGTCTGGTCGAGTGGCGATGGCTTGGCGAGGTGGTTCTTCAGCGCCGCCTCGAAGTCTCCGCGAATGAGGTCTTTCGCGATGAAGCCCTGGCCGTGTTTGAGCGAGCCGAAGCGCTGGGAGTCGAAGTAGTTCACCACGCCCATACGCGCGACCTCGGCGGTGGCCAGGGTAAGCGGCTGCAGCTCGTCGCGGCGCACGTGGCGAACGGTGACGGCGAAGCGGTTCGACGTGATGTTGGCGGCGCTCAGCGCCCGGTCGGTGCGGCCCAGGTACTTCAGGCGCAGCATGTCTTCTTGCATGTCGACGTCGTGG
>JAEUJT010000345.1 GCA_016793525.1 Archangium sp.
GAGCCGGAGCCGTCGGCCTGCTCCCTCGACGTGTAGCCGATGGCGGAGAGCCCCGACGGGTTGCCCGCGGCGAAGGTGAAGAGCATCTCCACTCGGGTGGGGAACATGTCGGTGACGTAGCCGATGACGATCTCGTCGAGCGCCTTGAGCCCCTCGTCGACGGCGAGCTGAGACTTGAAGTCTTTCACGTGCAGGGTCATCTCTCCTCGGCCGCGCTTCAGGCTCTCGGTCGGCGCGTAGCTGCCGCTGGCGAGGGAGAAGAAGTCGGCCGGCCGTTTCCGTGAGTCGATGCTCCACGAGAAGTTCGCCTCGTCGACCTGCGTCACCACGACGCGGAACTCGAAGCCCGGGTTCTTGGAGTCGGGGTAGGGCCCCCAGGTGCGCGAGTCGGGCGTGCGCGCGGTGGGCGCCACCTGGCGGGTGAGATCGATGGCCGCCAGCATGGTGGCGAGAATGGCGTTGAAGTCGGTCGAGGCCTTCTTCGTGTCGGCGTAGGCCTTCGAGGGCTCTCCGACGCCGAGGGGGTCGCGCCGGGTCGACACGCCGGTCAGCGGGCTCGAGGTCGTCGCGGTCTGCGGCAGCTTGCTCTGCAGCGTGGCTCGGTCGGGCAGCGCGTCGACGAAGTCGAGATCTCGGTTCGACCAGTTGCCGCCACACGCGGTGAGAACCAGCACTCCGACGATAAACAATGCGCGCATATTAGTCCCTGAATTCGTAGGCGAGCAGCAGCGCGGCCTCGGCGTACCCGAGGTTGCGCGTCTCATCGACGTTGTAGAGCAGGTAGTGAACTCGCCCGCGGGCCACGAGCGCCACGCTGCGGCTGATGCGGAACTTGAGGCCGGCCACGCCGCCCGGGCTCATGGTGGAGAAGGTCTGGCGGAGCGCGCCGCCGTCGACGAACTCGCGCGACATGAAGTTGAGCGCCAGGTGCACGCCGGCGAAGGGCACCCATCTCCCGTTCATGTTCCACTCGTACGAGAGGCCGGCGCCGAGGCTGATCAGCCCGTACCGGTACGCCACGTCGCGTTGGAACGTGGTGTTCAGCGCACCCGTGGCCCAGCCGTAGAGCACGTCGAGGTTGAGCGCGAAGCCGCGGCCGAAGAAGTTGTGCAGCGTTGCCTCTCCGCCCAACATCGGCGCCGAGGGGAAGTAGCCTCCCGACGTCGTCGGTGCGTCGAACACCGCCTGGTACGTGCCCGTGGCCGCGAGGCTCCAGTGGCGCGCGGAGACGGTCGAGAGGCCCGTGCCCTTGACTGGATCATCGCTGAACGCTGCGTTGTGAAAGGTGGCCTCGTTCAGCGGCGTGATGCGCCCTTCGGGAATGGTGATGGTGCCGAGGCGGAGTCGATCGCTCAACCGCCGCTTCACGGTGTACGCGCCTGGCGGGAGCGCGAGCACCACCTCAGCGTCGCCTTTGACGAACTCCGCGACCACCACCCCGCGCCCGTCGATGACGAAATACGTACCGGGAGGGGCCTCGGCCGGCACGTAGAGCCCTTCTCGGCGCTGCACCACGTCGGTCAGCACCACGTCGCCGTTGCCGGCGAGATCGAAGCTGTAGGTCGGGTGCTGCGCTCCGGCGGCGCTGTCGGCGGTCGAGGCCACGGTGCGCTCGTAGGCGTAGCCGTAGGCCTCGGAGAGCGAGACCCGGCCGTCGACGTTTTGGTCTGCGCTGCCGAGGAGCCCGGTGGCCAGGTAGTACGAAAAGTATGACGCGCCGATGAGGTCAGACTCTTGCGAGTCTTCGTCGCTCGCGCTCGAGGTGAGAATGACCAGGCCCTTCGCGGCGCGGGTGGCGTCGGTCTCGACCTCGAAGGCGGGGGCGCGGCGGGCGCCTTTGGTGCGAGTGACGGCTCCGCTCCGGCAGGCGTCGAAGATGGCGATGCGGGTGTCGGCCGGTGCGTGGGTGAGTCGCGCCTTCAACGCCTCGAGCGGCAGCGTGGTGTCGCCGAGCCGGAGCGCTCCGTCTTTCGCGTGGCCCGAGTAGTAGAAGAACAGCACCGTGCGTTCTCCGCGGGTCTTGGCGTCGCGGGCGCGGCGCTCGAGCTCTCCCAGCGCGGTCAACACGTCGTCGGCTCTTTGATCGAGCAGCACCATCGCGTCGGCCGAGGGGAGGCCTCCCACCCGGGAGAACACATCGTGCAGGCGCTTGGCGTCGTCATGCGCGTACAGGAGCGGCCGGGTGCCATCACCCCCGGTGTTGTTGCCTACGAACAGCGCGTACCTCCGCACCGCCGGGCCAGACGGGCTTGCGCTCAATGCGAGCAACACCAGTGGCAAGGCGAGGGTCACGGCTTGCGGAACGTGTGGTGGATCTGATCGACGTCGTGGAGGTCGATGGCGGTGAGTTGGGTGAGGTCTCCGCGGGTCGCGGTGTACGCCTTCTCGACGGCGGCCGAGACCGTGTCGAGCGTCAGTGGCGCGCTGCTCAGCACCACGATCAACCGCTCGAGGCCTGTCCCCGTGAACTCGATGCTGTCGGGCAACCAGGTCGCGCCGTGCACAGCGAAGCTGCGGCCGTTCTCGAGGTAGAGCGGGGTGATGACGCCCTGGTCGTCGAGGCTGACCACGAGCGCGTATTTTCGATCGCCGGGTGTGACTTCGACGCGGAGGCGTTCACCCGGCGCGAGCGGCTCCGGGTCCTTCGTGGCTTGTCGTTGGGCACCGCTGTTGTCGGCGATGCGCACGTCGAGCCCCGTGCCACCTTTGATGCGCGAGGTGTGCTCCGGGCGGTTGATGACTCCAGCGGTGATCGCCAGCATGGCTGCGACGGCCACGGAGACCGCGACGCGCCACGAACGAGACGTGACGGGCGTGCGCCGCTCACCGCGCTCGACTCGGGTGGCGAAGCGCTCGAAGGGCACGCTGGCCTCGAACGCCTGCTGCTCAGCCGCGAACGCGGCAAGCTGCGCTCGGCACGCGTCGCATTCGGCGACGTGCGCTTTCACCTCGTCGGAGACACTTTCTCCCGCGTGGAGCCGACGCAGCACGAGTGAGCCCGGGTGACTCATGACGTCGCTCCACGGTCTTCGCGCAGCGACAACGAGGTCTGCTCGGCGAACTGGCGCAGGCGCTTGCGAATGGTGGGCACGGAGCGCTCCAGGAGTGCGGCGACCTCTTCGAGGGTCAGGTCGTCGACGTAGTAGTGCACCACGGCGGCTTGGGTCTCTTCGTCGAAGCGACCGAGCGCGCGGCGAACCGTGTCGCGGGCCTCGAGGGCCTCGGCGCCCCCCTGGTCCTCTCCGCGAGCGACCTGGAGATGTTGGTACGCGTCGCGCCACGGAGCCCGGGCGCTGCGCAGCAGGTTGAGGCAGTGGTGGGTGGCGATCTTCATCAGCCAGGTCAACGGCGAGGCCTCGCGGCGAAAGTGACTCTCGTTGGCCACGGCCTTGGCGAACACGTCGTGCATGGCGTCTTCAGCGGCGGCGGCGTTCTTCAGCAGGTAGCGGCAGCGGCTCATCACCGCGCCGCCGTAGGCGCTGTAGAGCTCATGCAACCACGCGCGCCCGGAGCGCTTTTCCCCCTCGACGACAGTGAGCACCGGGCGCGACATGGAAGGGCGGGGGAGCTTACGGCGTGGCGTACTCCGCGGTGGAAAACACGCACGCGCTCGACTGGCCGTAGTTCTTGGTGGCGTCGAAGCTGAGCGTGAAGAAGCGGGAGAGGAACGACGAGTCCCAGCACTCGTTGGCGGTGGCTTCTCCACCCGCCACGTCGCCGCCCACCACCTTCACGTCTGACCGGCCCGCGCCCGACTGCAGCCAGCGGCTGCGCACGGTGAGCACCTCGATCGCCGCGCCGGGCACCAGGTTCTTGTTCTGCGAGAAGTCGAAGCTGCCGCCGTTGTTCGGAACCTCTTCGTAGGCGTACGTCGCATCGACGAGCTGGCCGGTTTCGCCGTCGCGCACCTTGGTGAATTGCACGCCGACGGTCGTCGTGTCTGACGTCGAGGTGCGCGAGTAGGTGACCGTCGCGGTGCCGACGGCGGTGTCGTGTTCGGGCAGCTGCTGCGCCTTGTCCCAGTCGATGAGGAACGAGCCGCTGCCCAGCTTCACTCCCGTCGACACGTGTGAACCGGAGAGGATGACGCGGTACGCCGAGTCGGCCTCGGTCTTGCCTTTCCCTTCGAGCACGTAGCTGTGCTGGTTGGGGGCGCTCTGGGTCACCGTGAGCTTCCAGGTGTTGGGCGACAGCGCGTCGGTGTGCGGGCCCCACACCGCGACGTTGCCGGTGATGGAGGTGGCCGGGTACGAGACGATGGTGCTGACCAGGCTGAGCACCGCCGCGACGCTCGTGTTCACCACCACCGTCACCCCGCGGGTGATGCCGTAGAAGAAGGCCGGGTCTCCGTCGAGCCCGTCACGGCGCGTCGAGGTGCCGGTCAGCGGAGATTTCGCCGACGTGGGGACATTGAGGCGCACCGTCTCCGCGGAAAGGGATGCCGTTTTTGAAAGTGTCGGTCTCCGTCGAGGGGGTGCCACATGCGGCGAGGGCGAGACTGGTGATCATCGAGATGCGTCGAAGCGTCATGGTGAGTCCTTTCGCGAAGGTGCGATGTGCACCGCGTTCAGGGGTATGGACACAGCGCCCTGAGAAAACAGAAAGGAGCCAGAAAGCCGAGCTTTTCCAGCTGGTTACCAGGCGCTTGCGGCCCGCAAGGCGGGGAGCGTGGCGACCGTCGCGGCTCCGCGCGACAGGGCGCTGAGCATGTCAGGCAGCGTGAATTGCCCCGAGTAGAAGCGCGCGATGAGCGCCTCGTCGTGCTCGTAGAAGGCCGAGAAAATTCGCTCTCGGGCGTGCGGCGAGGTGCCGAGAAAGAGCATGCGGTTGAGCAGGCGGAAGAAGCGCTGTCGCCGCCAGTGGCTGCGCGCCGCGTCGTTCAAGAAGGTCGTCAGGTGTTCGGCGTCGAGGTTTTCGAGGGCGGCGATGCGCTCGGCCAGGGTCACCGCAAACGGCAGGGAGTACCCGGTGGTCGCGTGAAAAAAACCGGCGGAGACCCCGAGCATCGGCCGCGCCAGCTGCGGCGCATCACCTCGAAGGGGGATCGGGAGCGCAGCGTGCTCTTCGCGCTCGACGTTGACGATCGTCCACCCCCGCGCGTCGACCCAGCGGCGAATGCGGGCGCGTGACGCCTCGAGCTCGAGCGCTGGTGTGTTTGCGTAGTGCGTGTCTTCGACCAAGACCCGGCGCTCGTCCCACGGGAGCGCATAGATGAAGCAAAAACCGTCGCTCTGCTCGACCGTCGCGTCCATCAGCAGCGGGCGGGCGAGACCATGCGGCTCCGCGAGCTCGAGATCTTGACCGAGAAAATTCTGCGAGCCGCTCGGCCACTGCGGCGGGAGCGCGCGTGCGTCGATGACTGCCCGAGCCTCGAGCCGCTCTCCATTGTCGAGCACGACGTGTGTGGCACCCACCTCGCTCGCACGTGCCCCCAGCCGCGCTCGTGCCCCGAGCTGCCCGTGGAGCGCGGCATGAAAGTGGTGCGAGCGGAGGCTGGCATAGTCGCCCCGGAGGGTGCGCGCGTGACGCTGGAAAATGACGTCGTGGCCGCCGCTGAAGCGCTGCGCGCCGAGTGACACGAGCCAGCGCATCGCGTCGGGGCGCACATCGGTTTCGTGAAAGCTCCAGGTGTGGTTCCCGCCCAGGGTCGGGCCGGCCTCGAGCACCAGGAAATCGAGCTCGGGTCGGTCGATGCGCAGGCGGCTCGCGAGCAGCCCGTTGGCCAGCCCGCCCCCGACGAGGAG
>JAEUJT010000007.1 GCA_016793525.1 Archangium sp.
CGCGCTTGTCGTTCACCATGCCCGGCTTCGGAGCCGCGACCGACGCGGGGCTCGAGCCGCCGCAGAGCGAGGTGCCACAAAGGCTGGTCCCCGAAGAGGTCGACGCTGGGCACCCGTCGCACGAGATGTCGACGCTCGTGCTGGGGCGCACGTCTCCACGCAGCCGAGGCGCGAGCGACTTTCGCATCGACGTGGGCGACCTCCGCGTCGTCCCGAGAGGCACCGGCGGCGATTTCCTCAAGCTCGCCCCCGGCATGTTGCTCACCAACGAGGGCGGCGAAGGCCACCCCGAGCGCATCTTCCTCCGCGGGTTCGACGCGCGTGAAGGCCAAGACATCGAGCTCACCGTCGACGGCGTGCCGATCAACGACTCCGGCAACCTGCACGGCAACGGCTTCGCCGACTTGAACTTCATCATCCCCGAGCTCGTCTCGAGCCTGCGCGTGGTCGAAGGCCCGTTCGACCCGCGCCAGGGCAACTACGCGGTGGCCGGCAGCGCCGACTACGAAATGGGCCTCGAGCAGCGCGGGCTGACGCTGAAGGGCACCTCCGGCACGTTCAACTCGCAGCGGCTGGTGGCGCTGTGGGGGCCACCCTCGCAGTCGAAGCACACCTTCGCCGGCGTGCAGGTCGGCCGCACCGACGGCTTTGGGCAGAACCGCGGCGCCCAGAGCGCGCGGGTGATGATGCAGTACGAGGGCACGCTGTCAGACGCCACGAGCTTTCGGGTCGCGGCGTCGGGCTACGGCTCGCAGTTCCGCACCGCCGGAGTCATTCGCCAAGACGACTTCGCCGCTGGCCGCATCGGGTTCTTCGACAGCTACGACCCGCGGCAGGGCGGTGAGGCGCTGCGCTTCCAAGCGTCGGCCGACCTTCACCACCACGAGGGCGGCTTCACCAACCACCACCAAGCCTTCGTTTTCACGCGTAGCGCGCGGTTGATGGAGAACTACACCGGCTTCATCAACGACGTGCAGTCGCCGCTGCAGGCCCCACACGGGCAGCGAGGAGATCTGCTCGATCGCGACACCACCGCCGTCACGTTCGGCGCTCGGGGCTACGGCCGGTACCGCGCCCGCGCCTTCGAACGGCCACAGGAAATCGAGCTCGGCTACTTCGCGCGGGTCGACCTCACGCAAGGGCAACAGCAACGAATTCTCGCGGGGCCAGACAGCAACACGCCGTACCACAAAGACCTCGACCTCGACTCGAAGCTGTCTGACGTCGGGCTCTATCTCGACGGCAACCTCTCTCCGCTGCAGTGGCTGGTGCTGCGCGGCGGGTTCCGCACCGACCTGTTCACCTACTCGGTGCAGAACAACTGCGCGGTGCAAGACGTGCGGAGGCCGTCGGTGTCGACTCCACCCGGTGACGACAGCTGCCTCTCACAGCGCGACTTCGGGCTGTACCGCGAGCCCACCGAGCGCGTCGGCGCCACCGGCCTGGTGTTCATGCCGCGCGGCACCGTGCTCCTCGGGCCCTGGCGCGACCTGACGATCACCGCCTCGTACGGCGACGGCGTGCGCAGCATCGACCCGCAGTTCGTCAACCAGAACCGCGACACGCCCTTCGCCGCCATTCGCGCCTGGGAGGCCGGCGGCATGTACGCCGCGTCGCTGCGCGAGCAATCGATCGACGTCACCGCGCGCGCCGTCGCTTTCGGGACGCGCGTCGACAAAGACCTCATCTTCTCGCAGCAAGAGGGCCGCAACGTCATCGGCGGCAGCACCTCGCGGCTCGGGGCGTTGCTGCAAGGCCGCGTGCGCGGGAAGAGCTTCGATGTCTCGGCGCATGCCACGTGGGTGCAGTCACGCTTCGACGAGACCGGGCTGCTGGTGCCGTACGTGCCTGACCTGGTCACCCGCGCCGACGGCGTGCTGTTCGGCGACCTCCCGTGGAGGCTCGACGGCTCACCGCTGCGCGGCACCGCGGGCGTGGGGCTCACCTTCGTCGGGCAGCGCGCGCTCCCGCTCGGCCAGCGGAGCGACGTCATCTTCGTCACCGACGCCAATGCCGAGCTGCGCTGGCGCTTCGTCACCGTGGGCATCGCCGCCACCAACCTCTTCAACACCCAGTACCGACTGGCGGAGTTCAACTACACCGCCGACTTTCGCGCGACGCCGCCTTCGCCCACCTTGGTGCCGAGCCGCCTCTTCACCGCCGGCGCGCCGCGACAGGTGCTCTTCACCCTGGCGTTCAACATCGGAGGTGCGTCATGAGCCGCGTATTCGTCGTCGCGCTGGCGTTCTGTGGTTGCAACCAGACGACGGGCAACGCGCTGGTCGAGTTCTCCGCCGCGGCCCGTGGCCCCGCCGACGCGGTGAAAGGGCAGCCTTACGAGTTCGACACGCCGGCGGGCTTTCACGTGATGCTCACCCGCGCCGAGCTTTTCGTCGGCGCCGTGTACCTGAACCAGAACAACCCGGCGAACTACACGCTCGAGCCCGCGTGCATTCAGCCGGGCGTCTACACCGGCGAGGTTCGCAGCCAGCTGCTGGTCGACGCGCTGGACCCGGCCCCGCAGCCGTTCCCCGGGCGAGGCGCCGGCACCGACTTCGACACCCGTTCGGGCGAGCTGTGGCTGGCGAGCGGCGACGTCAATGCAGACAGCGACGGCGCGGTGGTTTTGGCGGCCGACGGCGTCGCCGAGCGAGGCGGAACGACGTGGCCCTTCTCGGCGCGATTCACCATCGGGAGCAACCGGCGCATTCCCCCGCGGAGCCCGGCGCTCCCGGGTTCGAACCCGCTGTGCAAACAGCGCATCGTCTCGCCCATACCCACCGAGCTGACGCTGGGCGCGCGCGGCACGCTCGAGCTGTCGGTGGACCCGAAGGCCTGGTTCACCGCGGTCGACTTCTCGCAGCTGACGGCCGACCCGCTCGACGCGACGCGCTTCGCCTTCATCGACGGCGCAGAGGGCGCCGGGCAGCCCGACGTCGCGCTCTACAACGGGCTCCGCGCCAGCACCGGCCCGTACACCTTCACCTGGCTCCCGAATTCACCCTGACGCACTCAAGGAGAAGCCCCATGTCCACGTCGTACCGTCTCGTCGCAGTCCTCTCACTCGCCTTTGCCGCGTGCGGCGCCCCCGCTTCCGACACCGGAGGCTTCAAGATCACCGTCGGCGGCGAAGGCGAAGCGCTCGAAGGCTTTCACTTTCCCGCCGAGGGCGATGCGCCCTTCTTCCAAGACGGCTGGGAGCTGCACTTCTCGAACGTCGTCGTCTTCCTCGACAAGGTCCGCGTGTCCGAGAACCCCGATCGGAGCCCCACCGACCAGTCGCAGACCGGTGACGTCGTCGCCGAGGCGACTGGCCCCTGGGTGGTCGATCTCGCCCAAGAAGGCCCGCTCGACGCCAAGGAGATGAACGGCAAGGCGTTTGCGCTCACGACCATCGCGAACCAGAACAAGAAGGGCGGCGCCGCGTTCGACCCCACGCTGAAATACGCCTTCGGGTTCGATCTGATTGAGGGCGTGGCCGGCGCGACCAACGTCAACGGCGTCGACGCGGCGGTGCTCTCGACCATGGTGACGAAGGGCTACGCGGTGTGGGTCAACGGCACCGCCGAGTTCAAGGGCACCGCGTGCCGCCAGACGGTCGCGGGCTACGACTTCGAGCGGCTGCCGAAGAAGGTGAACTTCGCCTTCGGGTACAAGGCGCCGGTCACGTTCAAGAACTGCATCAACCCCGAGCTCATGCCCGCCGAGAGCAAGGGCATTCAGGCGCAGCGCAACGCCGAAACGACCGCGCAGATCACCCTCCACCTCGACCACCCCTTCTGGGAGTCGCTCACCGAAGACGCGCCGCTGCGCTTCGATCTCATCGCCGCACGCAAGTCGGTGGCCACGGGTGCGGGCCCCGCGGAGGCGTCCGTGACGCAAGACGACCTCGTGGGCCTCGACTTCCTCTCGGGGAAAGACGCGCAGGGCACCGCGCTGCCGTGGCGGTACTGCGGCGCCGCCGACGCGAGCGACCGCACCACCGGCACCGTCTCCTACGACACGGCAGGCGTCCCCACGAACCCTGCTGGAGGCGCGGCCGGCCTCAAAGACCTGGCCGACTACATGACGTACAACCTGTCGACGTTCGGCCACCTGAACAACGATGGCCTCTGCTTCCCGGCGCGGAACTTCCCGGCCCCTCCGTAAGCCGCGCGCACCTCGCATACGTCTCGGGCGCGGCCCCGCTGAGCCGGCACAACCGCCCCCCTGAGCGGAAGGAAGCGAGACGTCAGTGTTCGGGCGCGGGGGGCAGGGAGCCGGGCTCATGCTTCATGTTGGCCTCGGCCTCGGCTTCTTCGGCGGTGCCACCGGCGGCTTCGACTGACGTACGAGGCACCATGCGCGGGCCAGGGAGCACCGCCTCGCTGGCCGGTGCCGTGCCGGCCCAGTCGAAGGCCTTGAGCGCATCGCCGACGCCATCGGGCGTGGTGGCGCGCAGCCGACTGCGCACGCGGGCGATGGAGCCCTGCACCACGTTTGGATCTGGGTGCAACTTGAGCGCTTCGACCCACAGCTCGATGGCGCGCTCGTTTTCACCTTGATCGGTCTTCAGGCGACCGAGCTCGTACAGGGCATGCGGCTTCAGCTCGGAGTCGGGGAAGCGGTCGATCAAGTCCATGAATACGCGCTGCGCCTCGAGCTTGCGGCCATCCATCATCGCCAGCGCTTGGCCGCGGAGGAACAGAGCGTCGTCGACGTAGGCGCTCGTCTCGTACTTCTGCGTCACCGAGCGCGCCTCGAGCTCGCACTGCTCGTAGTCCTGCAAGCTGAAGTAGCGGGTGGCCACGCGGTAGGCGAGCTCGGCGCTCTGCGGCGGGTTGCGCGCGAGGGCGGCGGTCAGCTCGGCGATGCTGCCGCGCACGTCGTGGAATTCGCGGTCGAGCAAGGTGGCCAGGTGGATTCGGCCGTCGAGCGTCTCCGGCGCCTCGGGGCAGAGCTGGATCAGCTCGCGGTACACCTCGACCGCGCGTTTGTAGTCGTTGAGCTCGAAATAATAGGTGTCGGCCGCTCCCCGAAGCGCGCGCGCCCGGTACACCACGCCCTGCGGAGACGTGTCGCGTTCCAGCAAGTCGAGCGCGGCGTTGAACTCGGCGAGCGCCGCCAGCGGCTTGCGCTCGAACAGCGCGGCTTTGGCCCGCTCGAGGTGCGACGGAGCGTCAGGCTTGCGACACGCCGCGAGCACCAGCAGCACGACGAGGCACAGCCACTTGCTCACTTGCACGCCTCGGCGCGGTAACGAACACACTCCGTCTCTTCGCAGGCCACGCAGTCGCGGAGTCGATCTTCCGTCGCGCCGCACACCAAAACGTTCGAAGGCCGCGGGCAGTCGACCGACACGACACACGGCAGCTGGCCTCCGTCGGAGTCGGTGAGCGCCTCGCGCGTTGGGCACACCGAGAAACACCCCGACAGACAGAAAGCCAAGAGCGCCGCTCGCACCACGCGGGCTGTACCATGGAACTTCACGGCGTCACGCGCGGCGGGCATGAGTCAGTAGTTCCGGAGGTCGTCGTGATCTTCCGGCTTCGTCGGCTCCGGCTTGGAGGGTCGCGGGGGCACAGCGGGCTCCGGCGGAGGCTTCGGTTTCGTCGGTGCGGGAGGCGGCGCATCGGCGTTCTCCGGGTGCAGATCGAATTGAATGACCGCGGGTTTGTTCTCCTTCGCTGGGCGCGCTTCCTTCACCGGCGTGGTGTCTTTCTGCGGCGTCGTTTCCTTCGCCGTCGACATGTCTTTCTGCGGCGTCGTTTCTTTCAGCGGAGGCGCGTCACGGACAGGCGGCGCATCACGGACAGGCGGCGCATCACGGACAGGCGGCGCATCACGGACAGGCGGTGCGTCACGGACAGGCGGCGCGTCACGGACAGGCGGTGCGTCACGGACAGGCGGTGCGTCACGGACAGGCGTCGCGTCACGGACAGGGGGCGCGTCACGGACAGGCGGTGCGTCACGGACAGGCGGTGCGTCACGGACAGGCGGTGCGTCACGGACAGGCGGCGCGTCACGGACAGGCGGCGCGTCACGGACAGGCGGCGCGTCGCGCACCGTTCGAGACGGAGGGGGCCGAGGCGGATCCACGCGCTCCGACGACACTCTGCGGCGAGGCGAATCGCCGAACACATCGGCCGACTCACGCGGTGCACGCTCTTCGAGGTGATTGAACTGTGTCTCTCGATCGCGCTCACAGCACTGCGCGGAGAGATCGGTGCACGCGGCGATGCACGTCATCAGCTTTGCGCGCATCTCCTCGCGCACCGAGCCGCCGAACTCGACGCTGCAGTCATCGCGGCACGACGACGCGCGATCGGCGCATTCATCGGCGGCGGCACCAGCGCTCCACACCGCCATCACCAGCCCAACGACGTGTGTTCGGCCCATGCGTTACTTCGCCTTCATCACTTCGCGCAGGCGGTAGATCACCGTCGGCAGCGTCTTCGTCTGCGCGGAGTTCAGCAGCGCCTGAGGCAGCGCCACCTTCGGCTGCACGTGCACCTGGTACATGGCGAGCGTGCGCGTGGCGTCGGTGCCGAACGGCGTCAAGACCCAGCGGCCGGTGTTCTGCACGTAGTCACCGCGCACCAGCTTCCACTCGCGCATCCACCGCTTGCCGGGCTCGACGGTGTGCACGCCCGCGCTCTCCGAGGTGAGGTCGCTCACTGGCCACGGCATGTCGGCGGTGATGCGGCAGGTGACCTTGTTGCCGTCGCGGCTGACCTCGGTCGACGCGGCGATGCGGGGCATGTGCTTCGCGTAGTTTCCGCAGTCGTCGATGATCGTCCACATCTTCTCGGGCGGAGCGTCGATGACGCCCTGCACGGTGACACGGGGAATATCGCTGCCGGCGACGGGCTCGGTCGACACGATGACGTCGCCGCGCGCGAGCCGAACCTCGAGCGAGTCCTCCGCGAATGCGCCGCTGCACCACACCACCAGACACCCGAAACACACACGTGACATCACGGGGTCGAGCCTAGAGCAGAAAGCCCCGGAGCGGATCTGCACTCGAAACACCCCCGCCAGCGCGCAGCGGCAGTCGAACGACGCGCCTCGGGCACGTCAACTCGCCGGAGCCGTCGCGCACTCGAAGACGAGCCGGCCGATGAACCCGCCATCGCGGAGCCACCACAGCCGCTCCGCCGCCGCCTCGAGGGGCGCCACGTCGACGCGGGCGAGCAACACCCCGGCGCGGCCGAGCGCGAGCACCTCGCGGAGGTCGACCGCGCTCCCCACCACGCTCCCGCGCAGCGTCACGCCGCGGAGCACCACGTCACTCAACCCCACATCGACGCGCCCCGTTGGCGTCGAGCCCACCAGCACCGCCACCCCGCCAGGCCGGAGCGACCGCACCGCCTGCTGCACCGCCTGAATCGAGGGCGTACACACCAGCGCCACCTCGACGCCGCCGGGAGGCAACACCGACGACGCACCGAGCGTCTCCCCGAACTTCCGCCGTTCGACGTCGAGGTCAACCACCGAGACCTCGGCCCCACGGTGAAGCGCCAGCTGCACCGCCAAATGCCCCACCCCGCCGACGCCGAATACGGCCACGCGTGTGCCCCGGTCGACCCCTCCGGCCCGGAGCGCCCCGAGCGCGGTCCACCCGCTCCCCACCCAACAGGCCACCTGCGCCGCGTCGTCACCCTCGTCGATCGGCACCAGGTGCTGCGCCGCGAACACGCCGTGCGTCGCCAACGCGCCGTCGCGCTGGAGCCCGTGCCACGCCGCGCGCGCACACCACCTCGCCTGGCCTGTGAGGCATACCTCGCAGCTGCCGCACGATGTCGCCAACGGGGTCACCGCCACCCGCTGCCCCACGTGCAACGCCGCGCCCTGCCCGACCGCTTCGACCCGGCCCACGGCCTCTTGCCCGGGCACGAGCGGCAGCCGCGGCGGCGCGTCGAGGGTGAGCGCGTTCCAGTCAGACAGCCCCAAGGTGCAGCACTCGAGCGCCAGCCGAACGTCGCCAGGCCCGGGCGCGCCGACTTCGCGCGGCGCCACGACGAGGGGCTCCTTGGCATGCGTCAACATCACGGCGCGTGGGCTCACCCAAACGTTCATACCGTGGAAGTTGCGTCGCGCCCGTGCCTTCGCGACAGTGCCCCGCATGCCCACCATTCAGAGCCGTCCCGCTGCGCGCACTGCCACGACCTCCACCGCAGCCTCCACGCCGGCCAAGAAGCCCGCCACGACCACGTCGCAGGCGACCGTCACCGCGCCCGGAGGCTGGAAGGCGCCCGTCGCTCCGGCGCTGCCCAAGTTCATCGGCGCGCGCTTCTCCATCGAGCAGGCAGGCGGCCTCATGGCGCCCAAGGGAATGAAGCTCACCTCGAAGACCGAGAAGCATACCGACACGGTGAAGCTGACGGGTGGCAAGACCGCGAAGCTGGAGTGGACCAACCAGACCCTCACGGTGAAGAACGCGGCGGGCAAGACGGTGACGCTGAAGAGCCCTCCGCCGCAGGCCTACGCCGAGGCGCAGAAGGAGTTCCGTTCGGCGTTTAAAGGCCTCACCAAAGACGAGCTCGAGTTCGAGCCGCTCACCTGGGAGAAGCAACACTCGTACGGCGGCTTCGGCGCGGCCGGCAAAATGGTGTCCGTGCGCGACTACTTCGGTGAGTACACCGGGGGCGCGCACCCGAACGGCTTCACCTTCCTCACCACGTTCAACACCGAGACGGGCAAGCCAGTGAAGCTGAGCGAGCTGCTCTCGAAACCGCAGATCGCCGCCATCGCGGCCGCGCTGGTGAAGGAGCAGCCGAAGATGAAGAGCGAAGACGGCATCGACGCGACGATGTTCGCGTTCGACGACGTGTCGACCAAATCGATGACCGACTTCATCGACAGGAGCTTCGCCCTCACCACCGATTCGAAGGGCAACCCGCAGATCGAGATCGCCTGGGAGTCGGGCATGTACGCGCTCGGTGGCACCATGGCCCGCTTCACCTTCGCGGCGCCGAACGACCCGGCCTTCCGCGCCAAGATCGGCCTCAAGTAAGGCGGCGCGTCAGTCGCAGTCGAGCATCGAGTTCTTGATCACGCACTTCATGTCGGCGGCGAGCTTGGCCGAGCCCGCCCCCTTGACGCGCAGCTTGCAGCCCTCGTGCGGCAGCGAGGTCGAGGTGTTGCTCCCGATCGAGGTGTGGAGCGTCGACGAGCCACACTCGATCTCCATCTCGTACTTCTTCGAGTCTTGATTCGAGAGCGTCGGGTGGAAGGCGAGCGCGGCGGTCGAGGCGAGCAGCGCGGCGGCGAGGGCGAAGCGGTTCATGGGCGGTTCCGTGTTCGAGGACTGCGGGTTCGTGAGCACAACCCCGCTGACGCATCACGCGTGCAACAAAACTGAAGCGCTTGCAAACGTGCGGCGCGGGCAGACAATGCCGGCCTCCTTTCGAAAGGCGGCGCACATGGCGGCGAAGAAGAAAGCGGCAGCTCCAAAGGCAGCAGCGAAGAAGAAGCTCACGGCTCCGGTGAAGAAGAAGTCGAAGCTGCGGCCGACGCCTGCGGTGAAGCTGCTCGATCGCGCCCAGCTCCCCGGTACCAAGCTGCGCGACCTGTTCCGCGCCTCGTTCACCGATGATCAGTGCCGCAGCTGGGGTGAGAAGACGAAGGCGGTGAACGTGCTCGCCGCGTGCGCGCAGTGGCTGCCGCTCATCGACAAGGGGCTCTCCAAAGCGCCGCGCTTCGCGTATTCGCCGCAGCGCTTCGCGTGGCTGTTGGAGTGCGTGGTCGCGCTGGAAGACGAGGTCGAGCGCACCACGAACGACGGCGCCGACGAGGCGGTGGGCCTGCGCTCGTACGCCGCGTCGCGCGCCACGCAGGAGCGCAACGGGTTGCTCGACGGCTTGATGCAAGTCGCGGCGGGGCGGGCGGATTTGCGTCCTCAAATTACGCAGCGCACCGGCGACGTGCGCACCCTCGACGGCTTGGAGAGCTCTCTCGCGGGCCTCCTCGACCTCGCCACCCGGTGGCACAAGCGTGATGACCTGTCGTTGCTGTGCGACGACGCCGACCTGGGCGAGGAGCGCCTCAACCGGGCGTGGAACGCGCTCGAGGCGCTCCACCAGGCGACCGAGGTCACCAACCGCCACGCGCGCAATGAGGGCGACGCCGAAAGCGTCAACCTCATCGAGGGCCGCGTACTGCGCGAGATGAAGCTCGCCATGCGCGCCTTCGACCGCGCCCGCGCCTCGAGCCTGGACGTGCCGGCGCTCGTGGTGCCTCCGTCGTTGAAGCACACTCTCGATCGCACCGCGTCAGACGACGCGGAGACGCCCATTCCCGACCCGGCCGCCACCCCGACGTCGTAACCGCGTCGGCAGTGCAGGCCGGAGCTCGGGCAGTCCCCCCGGGCAGCCGGCAGTCGCCTCCGGAACTCCGGCAGTCGCCTCCAGGACTCGGGCAGTCGCCCCGGGTGGCCGGCAGTCGGCTCCGGGACTCGGGCAGTGACCTCCAGAACTCGGGCAGTCGCCCCGGGCGGCCGGCAGTGACGTCCGGAGCTCCGGCAGTCGCCTCCAGAACTCGGGGAGTCATCCCCGGCGTCCGGCAGTCAGCTCCGAACACCGGGGAGTGCACCCCAGCGGCTCACAGGAAAAGACGGAATGCGCTCGATCGCTCGAACTCCCGGAGCGTTTCGCCAGGTGCGCGAGGTGCGCGCGGACCAGTACGGCTTGCGCACGCTGGTCGAGGTCGGCGGCACTGTCATCAAGGTCGAAGTCGTCCTCGAGGCTCGCATCACGCTCGCTGTCCTCGCGCCGCCGACGTGGTGTGTGGAGTTCCGACGCTGACCGCGGTCGACCTGGTGGCGACCAAGTTCCTCGCGAACTCAGACCGCTGGGCCGACGCGAGTGTGTTTAGCCGCGACATCATCGACCTCACGATGATGCAGCCAACGGCGGAGAACGTGCTCCGTGGCCTCGCGAAGGCGCGCACGGCGTATGGCCCAAGCATCGACCTCGACGCGATGAAGGCGATTCGGCGGCTCCGCGAGCAGCCTGATGTGCTCGCCCGGTGCATGACGGCGCTTACGATGACTGCACCAGCGACCACGGTACGGCGGAGGCTCTCGGCGCTCGCGCACACCGTGAAGCGCTCCGCGCCCGCTCAGCGCTGACGAACTGACACCCCGACCCGAGCGCAACGAAGAACGGTGCGGCGGCCTGTTCAGTCTTCGCCCCTCAACAGGCCCACCATTGTGTGCACACCGCTGACGGCCCAAATTTGGACCCGGGCACAGAGCTGTAGGAACCTGTCTCCCATGGCTTCTCAGGTGCTGCTCGTCGCAGATGACTTGGCGACCGTCGCCGCGGTGAAGCGAGTCTTGTCGGCGCAGGGGTACGAGGTCGTGCTCGCGACCAGCGCCGCCGACGCCGTCATCGCCTGGAGCCACCACCTCCCCTCGTTGCTCGTGTTGCAGCCCTCGGTCGAGGGGGAGCGCGGCGGCGTGGTGTTGGAGGAGCTCCAGGCGCACCCCGATGCGCGCCTGCTGCGGGTGTTGCTGCTCGGGGAGACGCTGCCGGGGTTCGGGTACCCGGTGGAGCCGCTCCCCATCGAGACCGAACATTTCGCCGACAGCGTCGCCGAGGCCATGCGCGGTACGCGCGAGTCGATGGAGGCCCCCACGCCGCCGCCTCCCGCCCCGCCCAAGGAGGACCCGTCGGGCACCTTGGAGGAGACCCTCTTCGGCGACCTCTCGTCTTCCATCGAGGCGTCGATGCAGCGCGACCTCGAGGCCCAGGCGATTGCGTCGGTGGAGTCGACCCTCGCCCAGCGCGAGCAAGACACCGAGCTCCAGCGCCTCGAAGACGATGTGCGCGCCGAGGCCCAACGCCGGCGACAGGCGAGAGACAACGCCCCGCGGCCCCAGATGCACGAGCCGGCCGAGACCCCGCCTCCGCCCTCCGCCACGGCGACCGAGGAGACGTCGTTCGATGCGGTCAACGAGCTGACGCCTCCGCCTGGCATCCCGCCCGAACGCGCCGCCGCCGACCTGCTCGCCCGCGCCGATGCGATGCGCCTCGAGAGCCGCGCCGTCGCCGAGTCGACCCAGCGCACCTCCGAACATGACGCGCGCACCCACGAGACCGCCGTCGAGGCCCTCACCCGGCGCGCCGAACACGCCGAGTCCCTCGTGCGCCGCGAGCGCGAAGCCCGGGAGGCGGTGGAGAGCGAGCTGGTGCAGCTCCGCGAGACGACCGCCGCCGCGGTGAACGACGCGACCGCGAAGGCCGACGCGGAGACCTCTGCGCTCGAGGCGCGCATCGCCGAGCTGACCGACGAGCTGGCGACGTTGTCTGAAGACCTCCTCGGTGAGTCGGCGCGGCGCGAGGCGCTGGAGACCGACGCCGCGGCG